>CAYMND010000298.1:0-4205 GCA_964391685.1 uncultured Clostridia bacterium
TCGAACAAGGGGCCCTCATCGACGGCATCCAGAAGGAGAAGAACGGTCGGCTTCTGGTGTCCAATCACTTCGGCAGGCTGTACAGAGTCGATCAGGCCGGAAAGAAAACACTTCTGATCGACACATTCACTCCCGGCGAAAAGATCGCCGATTTCTGTTTCCTGCCCCGAAACGGAATGCTGGTGATTCCGACTTTCGACGGTAATTCCATAAACGCCTATACAGTGAAAACGGAATGAGAACTGGGCCCGCATATTGACCGGCGCCCCTTCTGCCGTTATAATGCGGCCATGATCCTGACACTATTCGGATATCCGAAAACCGGTAAAACTCTGCTGTTCAACCTGCTCGCCGGGCAGCACGAAACTGTCTCCAAGTTCACCGCCTCAACCAGCGACTTTCACAAAGCCATGGTCGACGTACCCGACGAACGCCTGAAAAAACTGGCTAATATCTTCGATACGCCGCCGGTTTACGCCAAGATCGAATTTCTGGATACCGGAGCCATTGCTTTCAGAGATGCCAAGAGTACCACCTTTCTCGATCTCCTGCGTCGTGCGGACGGGTTGGTTCACGTAGTCCGGGGATTCAGCGACAAGGAGATCCTGCATGCCCGAGACAGCATCGATCCCGCCAGAGACATCCGAGAAATGGAGGAAGAGCTTCGTACCAACGACTATTTTTCCATCGAAAAGCGGTTGGAGAGACTGGCGGCGGATATCAAGAAGATCAAGAACAAGGATCTGGTGGAAGAGTTCGACCTGCTGACCATTCTCAAGACAAAACTCGAAGAGAACATCCCTCTGCGGGTCGTGGAAATGACCGAAGCGCAGCGTACCCGCATCAAGGGCTTCTGTTTCCTCTCCCAGAAACCGATCATGCACATCATCAACGCCGACGAGACCACTTATCACGAGTATAAAGAGATGGTCGCACCGCTGCAGGAGAATGCCATGGTCCAGATCTGCTGCGGACAGATCGAAACCGAGCTTCTGGAGTTGCCGGGCGACGAACGGGAGGTTTTTGCAGAGGAGTACGGCCTGGCGGACTACCAGTACATCCGTGAACATTTCATCCGTTCCAGCTATCAGCTGCTTCACCAGCAGTCCTTCTTCACTGTGGGACATGACGAGACGAAAGCCTGGACGGTGGAACAGGGCGCATCGGCCCTCGAAGCCGCAGGAAAGATTCACAGCGACATCCAGCAGGGATTCATTCGTGCCGAGGTGATCGGCTGGAAGGAGTTTCTGGATGCCGGTAATTTCGCCCAGGCAAAGGATAAGGGCTCACTGCGGTTGGAAGGCAAGGAATACAGGATTCAGGACGGCGAGATCGTCCATTTCCGCTTCAACAAGTAAGGGCTATCTTCCTCCGATCTTTCCTAAAAATTTTACCGGTATGAACATATTCGTTCCTTTCATATAGGTTCGGTATTCATCGCCGAATCTTTTTTTCAAATCGTACTCTTCAATGAATGCAATGGCGATGTTCAACGGAATCCAGAGCAGATTGATCTGAAAAAGTGTCTTGGAATTGAGAAGAAATACCAGGACAAACCAATACAAAACATCACCGACCGCCTGAGGGTGTCGCATTGCCGAATAAATTCCCCCGTACATTTTCGTATCTTTGTCCGGTGCATAGGATTCCTTTTTGGCCGCTTGGGTCGCCGCATTCATGATCCAAGTTGCCGGAACGGCCATCACCAGACCGATCATCACCGACCATATCCAGCCGAAACCGGGGAAAAACCGCTGATTATTCTCATTCAAGAAGAACACAAAAAAGATCTGTAAAATGGTAAACAGGAAAAGAAATGCAAACGATACCTTCCGGATCATTCCGCATACCCGATAGGATTGAAGGGGCATCTTTTTCGATAGACTTTCGGGCAGGACGCTGATTCCGTAAAAAATGCTGAACAACAGCATGAAAATCAGTAAAAAAATTAAGGCCATGTCACGCTCCTAAATTGAATTTCTTCTCATAGAAAATCGGTGCGGGATAACTGAAAACTTATTCATCGGAGTCGGGGCAATCCGGCTTGGATCGACTCACCCTGGCCAATGCCTTTCTCAGGTTTTCCGATACAGGCTGCGTTTCCCGTGCACTCAACTGGCAGGGTTCAAATTCATTGAGACCGTTTATGGCGATGAACGCTGCGGCGCAGTGATAGCGTTGCAGGTACTCCTCATCGGATTCGAGCACGGCCCGGAACAGATGGTTGATCCTGTCCGGTTCGACTTTTCCCGGCAGCGCGTGCCACAATTGAAAGTATTCGTCATACTTCCTGTCTCTGACCCGTTGAACGAGCTCGTCCGCAGACATTCCGGCGTATTTTTCGGCATATTTTCCCGCCTCGATCTCGGATTCTTCCCGAACCCGGTCCATGGCTGAACGAATACGAGAGGCCCGCAAGGAATAACGGCGGCTCAGCAGGACGAACACCCCGCCGAGAACGACGAACGGAACTCCGGCCATCAGCAAGAGATACGGCAATCCGAACATCAACTCTCCCGAAGAACTGGAAGCGATGCCCACGAAGATCAGCACGCCCCCAAAAAGCAAAAAAAGCCAGCCAAACGTTCGAAAAATGGTCATATTTTCCTCAAATGCCAAGC
Source organism: uncultured Clostridia bacterium (assembly GCA_964391685.1). Lineage (GTDB taxonomy): Bacteria > Acidobacteriota > Aminicenantia > UBA2199 > UBA2199 > CAYMND01. Next base: position 2,622 of record CAYMND010000298.1, read on the forward strand.
ATCAAACATGAATTCTTGTTGCCACACCATTATAAACTGTTGTTTGCACACCTGGCTATTCATCATGCTCATTGGAAAAAAGTTCTCTCTTTACTTATCCTTTCTTCGACTTTCCGACTTTCGACCTTCCCGACCTAGCGCGTAGCCGCAGGCAAAGATTGTCCGAGCACTTTCTGACTCTTGTTATTGTTATATTGTGGACCACCGTCCCCCTTGAGTAAAATCGCATTCACTCTTTTTTATCACATGATCGGCCCTTTTTCATCAGAAAAAAACCCGCGGTCAGGGCGAGCACGATGGACGCGATTCCAATCAGGCTCAGGCTTTCCATCTCTTTCACATCCAGGATGATCACTTTTCGGGCAATCGCGATGATCGCCACCGACAGAACCACTTCGTAATGGGGTTGGTTCTGGGTGATATAGGTCTTCATGATGGTCTCAAGAAGTTCTATACCGATCAAAACCAGCATGAAGAGCCCGAAAATATCGAGCAGCTGATTGACACTGAGGATCAGGTATGGAGGTTTCATGATATCCTGGATGATGAGCCAGCCCAGATCGAGTGTGGTCAGTCCCAGAACAATTACCATCATGATCATGAGAGTCTGAATCATGATTTTTTCAATTTTTCTCAATAATACCAGCATTTTTCCTCTCCATGGGTATCATCTTTCAAGAAATCGTCTTGACATTGCTACCCGGATCAACAGGCCGGGTCACATCAGTCTTCAAAGATTCACGTTGTATGATTGAAATATATTTCTTTTCGTTCGAGAAAGCCGCATATGCCGATAAGACGACAGCAACAGATAGACCGATGCACATGAGAACGACGATCGGCAGCATGCCGGCCATGAGAAAGAGAGTTGATTGTGAAATCGAACCGCTCTGCAGCCGCGACATCACCGCGAATGGATTTCCCAGCATGGGCTTTGAAAGGAACAGCCATATGCCGAGACCCAGCAAAACAATCAGCAGAATGACACCGACATATCTCCAGGCCTGCAGCAGCCTTGACCGCTTCCGGATAAAACGCTGTTCTTCATCACGTAACTGCATGATCACTCCCTTTGGTTTGATCGCCCCCCTGCATACCGCCCCTCACGAATTCACATCTCCTATTCCCCGATATCTTCATTCCACAGTTCAGGGTTTTTCTGTATGAAGGTTTCCATCAGATCCCGGCACTCCCGGTTGTCCACGACGACAATCTTTACTCCCCGGGACTTCAGGTAATTCTCCGGTCCGCTAAAAGTTCGATTCTCCCCGACGATCACTTTCGGGATGCCGTAAAGCAGCACGGCACCGCTGCACATGTCGCACGGAGACAAGGTCGAGTACAATACCGCTCGCCGATAATCGGCCGCCTTGATTCTTCCCGCGTTTTCAAGGCAATCCATTTCGGCGTGCAAGACCGCGCTTCCTTTCTGTACTCGCCGGTTGTGGCCACGCCCGACGATTTTACCGTCGATAACCAGCACCGATCCGATGGGTATGCCCCCTTCAGCCGCCCCTTTTCGGGCTTCTTCGATGGCCGCCTCCAAAAATTCATCCATTCCTCATGTCCTCCATATCTCTTTTT
>CAYMND010000299.1:0-4202 GCA_964391685.1 uncultured Clostridia bacterium
CGAAACCGGTGAACTCCTGAATGAACTGGAAGGCCTGCTGAAGGGTCTTGAGCGTCGGGGCCACCAGTACGGCGATGACCATGGCCGCAGCGCTCATCCAGCGCCCGCTTTTGACCAGCTGCTTCTCGCTGGCGTTTTTCCGGAACAGCTGTTTGTAGATGTCCATGGAAAAGATGGTGGCCGTACTGTTGACCATGGAGCTGAGCGAGGAGACGATGGCCGCGATCAGGGCAGCGAAGGCCAGCCCTTTGAGTCCCGCCGGCACGAACTGACTGAGCAGCCAGGGATAAGACTCGTCGGGTCGGGTGATCTGGGCCTTGAGGGCAAAGGCGGCAATGCCGGGGATAACCACGATCAGGGGCATGAGCAGCTTGAGATAGCCGGCAAAGACCAGGCCTCGCTGGGCCTCCTTGAGGTTCTTTGCAGTCAGGGCCCTCTGGGTGATGTACTGGTTGCAGCCCCAGTAGTAGAGGTTGGCGATCCACATGCCGCCGAGCAGTACGCTCAAACCGGGCAGATCCTTATAGCTGGGATGGGAGAAGTCGAGGATCATGTCGAACTTGTCCGGCACGCTGCGGATCAGTTCGGTCAAACCGGCGATAAATCCATGACCTCCGCTGACGGCGTCGAGGGCCAGATAGGTGGTCACCAGACCGCCGCCGATCAGCACAATCACCTGTACCACGTCGGTCCAGGCCACGGCCTTGAGTCCGCCGTAGATGGTATAGAGGGAGGAGAACAGAGCCAGTCCGATGATGCCGTAGATCAGGGGTACCCCCATGATGGTCTGCAGAGCCAGAGCCCCGAGGTAGAGCACCGAGGTCAGGTTTACAAAGATGTAGACCACCAGCCAGAAGACGGCCAGGCTGGTACGCACCCGCCGATCAAAGCGGATCTCCAGAAACTGGGGCATGGTATAGATCTGCTTCTCCAGGAAAATGGGCAGGAAGTATTTGGCCACCAGCACCAGGGTGATGGCCGACATCCACTCGTAGGAGGCGATGGCCAGACCGATGGCGAAACCGGATCCCGACATGCCCACCACCTGTTCGGCCGAGATGTTGGAGGCGATCAGCGATGCCCCGACCGCCCACCAGGGCAGCATACGCCCGGCCAGAAAGTAGTCCTGTGAATTCTTTTCGTGCCCCTTCTTTTCCCGGGAAACCCAGATGCCGAGGCCGATGATGAAGAAGATATAGACAATAAAGACGGCCAAATCGAAACTGGAAAAGTTCATAGTCTCTCCTCGCTGTGTTCAATGAATTGATTGTCTACAAACGGACTGAACCGGAAAGCAAAACGGTACGCCCGCACCGGAATCTCGTACTGCGGGTGGGGCCGCGCCCCCCAGCTGGTGTCGCCGCCGACGCCCATCTGCCTGTGGGCGATAATCAGCTGGATGTCAGCCCGTTCGTCGAGCTCGGCGGCATGAGTCTGACTCTTCTCCGGACCACCATCCAGATCGGATACATGATAAAAGAGGGCGGAGAACTCGAATTGCGGCAACCCGGTCACCATCAGTCCCTGTTTTTGTTCGTTGAACAGGGCCAGTTTTCGGGTGTCGCTTCGGTTGCCGCACTCCTGAGGCCTGGCATAGGGGTGGAAGAGATGGGCGGCTTTCATCCGGTGGCGCCCCATGAAGGCCGAGCTCTGGCGGTCAATGTAGTTCTCCCAGGGTCCGCGGCCGAACCAGAGGACGGTGTCGAACTCTTTCTTGAGCCTCATCTCCATGCCCAGACGGGGGATCTCGGGCAGTACTTTTCCACCCGGGATGAATTGATTGTCCACCTCGATGGTTCCATCGGGCAAAACGGCGTAGCATACCGACCAGCGGCAATCGCTCCCGGTGTCGACATGCAGAGTCTCGATAACGATTCGCTCCGGACCTTTGGACACCAGTTTCACTGTTTCAAGGGCCATCCGTTCCCCGGCCTGACGCCAGACTTCACAGCGTTTGGGCATGCCGTTGCCGTAGTCGTTGTCGGTGGGTGCCCGCCAGAAAATGGGCCGCAGTGGGCCGACCAGGCGTTCAATCCCATCCGCCTGCAGGGATTCCAGCCAGCCACTGGTCCGGGAAAGCAGAACTGTAAAAGAGTCTCCAGTGATCTCCAGTCCGCTCTCCGTCTCCCGGACGCTCAGCTGACCGGTCACAGGGGCCGGGACGGATTCCGGTAGGGCCCAGGGCAGCAAAAACTGCTCGACGGCCAGCAGTTCACCTTTCTTCAAACCGTTGACATCCGACGGCAGTCGCAGCCCCAGGTCGATATGGTAGATGCGCCCGGGTTTGATCTGCGGTTTTATGCCCTTGAGCTGCTGGAACACAACCCCCCGCGGCGTCAGAGGCGGCAGGCGCTGCCCTCCCCGGCGAAGGATACGACCATCCTCGAGCACTGTCCACTCCAGTTTCAGATCTTCCAGACGCAGAAAATCATATCGGCTCTGCAGTTCAAATTCGCCCCTCTCGGCATCGATCAGTCGGAAGCGTACAGGCTGATAGACCTTTTTCACTTCCTGCAGATGGGGATGGGGCGTACGGTCGGCGACCACCAGACCGTTCATGCAGAAGTTCTTGCTGATCAGCCCCAACTTGTCTCCGAAATCACCACCGTAGGCCCAGATGACCTTCCCGTCGGCCGTTGTCTTCTGCAGCCCCTGGTCTACCCAGTCCCAGATGAAGCCGCCCTGCAGCTGTTCGTAGCCGTCGATGACCGTCCAGTAATCCTGCAGGTTGCCCACACTGTTGCCCATGGCGTGAGCGTATTCACACAGGATCAGCGGACGTTTCTGCTTCACCCGGGCGTACTCCGTCAATTTGCCGATACGGGCGTACATGGGGCAGTAGATGTCGGTGTAGGGTTCTAACTGGGCGTCTTCGGACTGCACCGGCCGCGACGGATCGCGCTGCTTGATCCAGCTGTACGTCGCCTGGAAGTTGACCCCCTGACCCGATTCGTTCCCCAGTGACCAGACGATGATCGAAGGCTGGTTCTTGTCCCGCTCCACCATGCGCCGGGTGCGATCCAGAAAGGCCTCACGCCAGACCGGATTGTTGGCCAGGGCCTTGTCCGGTTCGTAGCCCATGCCGTGCGACTCGATGTTGGCCTCATCCACCAGGTAGAGTCCATATTCGTTGCAGAGCTCGTACCAGCGGGGATCATTGGGGTAATGGCTGGTACGTACGGCGTTGATGTGATTCCGTTTCATCAGTTCGATGTCTTTGCGCATCGAGGCCTCGTCCACGAAGCGTCCCGTGCGGGGATCGTGCTCGTGGCGGTTGACACCACGGATGGTGATCGGCCGGCCATTGACCCTCAGCAACCCATCGGCGATCTCCACTTTCCGAAATCCAACCTGGGTGACAATCCGCTGAGAAATCCCGCTCCCCTGACGCAGGTTCAGCTCCAGCTGATACAGCTCGGGTGTCTCCGCCGACCACAAGTGCACCCTGGGAAGCCGGGCAGACCAGTTCACTTCCGCCTGGCCGCCATTGGGAATCGCTTTGAAGGCCGCCCGGCCACGGGTCAGTTCTCGACCCTGTTTGTCGCGCAGAATCAGCTCCACCTCACCTTTTGGGGAAGATTTGCCAAGCTGATTGCGGAGTTCAATCTCCACTTTCAATTCACCGCTGCCGGTCGACAGATCGGGATCGGCATGAACAAAGAAGTCCCGGATGTGCAGCCCGGGCAGGCAATAGAGATAGACGTGCCGCTCAATACCGCTGATTTTCCAGTAATCCTGGTCCTCCAGGTAGTCGCCGTCACTGAAACGGTAGACCTCCAGAGCCAGGCTGTTCTTCCCGATCTGCACGAAATCACTGACATCGAACTCCATGGGCGTTTTGCTTCCCTTGGCAAAGCCCACCGGTCGTCCATTGACCCACAGATAGCAGGCCGACTTGACACTGCCGAAATGGAGGAAAATCCGCTGATCCCGCCAGTCTTCGGGCACGGTGAAGCTGTGTCGGAAAGAACCGACCGGATTGTCGTCATGGGGAACGAATGGCGGATTGGCCGGATAGAGGTAATCGGAATCGGTGTAGACAGGAGTACCGAATCCCTGGACTTCCCAGTTGCCTGGCACCTGGATCTCGTTCCAGGCCGACACATCGTAGTCGGGTTTATAGAACTCTACAGGACGGCTGGCCGGATTTTCGGCGTAGTGAAAGCGCCAGCGTCCGGACAGGCATTGGATGTTTTCGGCTT
>CAYMND010000300.1:0-4166 GCA_964391685.1 uncultured Clostridia bacterium
CCCTCCCGTTTGGCTGAACTCTTTTCCGCTCCTGCACCAAACTCAACTCGGATGATATAAGGCCGGCCGCCTGCCCGTGCCACAGCCTCTGCCACAACCTCCTGCCTTCCGGGGCAATAGGCGAACATGCAGCCGCCCTCTCCCGAACCGTTGATTTTCGCCGCCAGGGCTCCGGCTTTCAGGGCTCCGTCGATCATGGCATTCAAACGGGGAGTCGAAAGCAGCAGGTCGTCACGCAGAACGACCTGATGCTCGTTCATCAAGCCGGACAGTACCTCCTGACCGGGTTGCGACCGCATCAACTCCGCGGCTGCTGCAGAGGTGATCTCCCTGTTTTTTATCACCCCTCTGAGATATGGCCGTAATTCCGACGGCAGCCTGTACAACAAAGGCTTGATCTCATCCAGATCGACGTCCTGGCTGCGGCGAAACGGCAACAGTTCGCGCAACGCCTTCAGCCCGGCCTCTTGTCCGCCCCGGACTCGCTTCAACGTTTTCTGTGTCGGCTTGGGCTGCAATGAATCGCCCAGAACGAATTCCCGCATGACCATCGGCAAAGGACGAGCATCCAGCTCACCTGAAAAATCCAGAGAAACGATTCCTCCAAATGCCGATGCATATTGATCCATTCGTCCGCCCGGTTCATCGAACTCGGCCACTTCGGCCAGATACCCCAGCTCTCCGAGCCATTCCGGCTGCAGGTAGCGCTCCGGATCCGATGCGGCCGCCCGAATCAGAAAAGCCAGCCAGGCAACCACCAGAGCCGACGAAGACGATGTACCCGCCTGAATGGGAATGGTGCCCCACAGCTCGGCCCGAACCGAACAGGAGGTGATGATCCCTTTCCTCAACAACAGGTTGACCGCACTGCGCAGGTAATCCCGGCCATCCTCATACCGGATGTCGTTCATGGAGAAACGCATCCGTTTACCGAAGTTCCGCAGATAAATGTCAACTGCGTCTCCGGGGCCCGCTTCTCCCTCGATGAAGACGGCCAGATCAATGGCAGCGGCGATGACCCGATGCCCCATATAATCCTGATGTTCTCCGAACAGACAGATCCTGCCGGGTCCACGGCTGCGAAACCAGTCGGTCGACATGATAGGCCTCATGGATTCATCGGTCCGGGGCCGAAACCACCTGCCCGTCCGCCACTACCCCCCCGTTCAAATGAACGAAGGGACCGATCCGACAATTGGCCCCGATCCTGACCCCTCCTGTCAGAACCGAACCTGGATAAATGACCGTATCCGCCCCGATACAGACATCCATATCGACGATCGTGGATTCCGGTTGCAAAAACAGAACTCCGTTCTCCTCGGCCAGGCGTTTCATGTTGGCCTGGCTGAGGTAGCGGATCGCTTCCGAAAGATCCCATTTGGTGTTGACCCCGATGGCCACCCGCCAATCCCGGGCCGGAACCGCCCGGACACGCAGTCCATCCTGATTCAGAATGGCAATGATATCGGTCAGGTAGTATTCCCCTTTTTTGTTGTCGTTGCCGATTCTATGGATCCCCGAAGCCAGCGAAGGACAGTTGAAAAGGTAAACCGAAGCATTCACTTCCCGGACCATTCGCTCTTCCGGTGTGGCATCCAGCTCCTCGACAATTTTCTGCACATCTCCGCGAGGTGTTCTGATCACCCGCCCATAAGGGGGCGGATTGCCCGGGAACACCGCTGACAGAAGAGTGCAGGCGGCCCGATTGGCTCGATGCTCCTCCAAAAGATCGCTGAAATCGTCGGACTGAATGTATGGATTGTCCCCAACCGACACCAGCAGATCGCCTGCAAATCCCTCCAGCAGAGGCAAAGCCGACTTCAGAGCGTGAGCCGTTCCAAGAGGGGGGTCCTGAACCACGAATCGGACCGGCCGGTCGACAACGGCCTTGACATCCTCATGATCCGGAGAAACCACCAGTACAATGTCCTGAGCCGACACTCCGGTCCCGGCCAGAGCATCCAGAAGATGCAGCAGAACCGGTTTCCCGAGTATCGGAGTGACCACCTTGGATCGCGACGACTTCATCCGCTTGGAACGGCCGGCAGCCAAGACCACCGCCTTGATTTCTTTGTTGTTCATCCGTCTATTTTATAACCGGAAGCCGGACACTGTCAAACCAGTCGAGGCCCTACAACATGCTAACCTTATACTCAACTTTATTTAAGCATTATTTGATCAAAGTTGTTGACAAAGAGAAAACTTTCGCTCTATAATATGGGCGTCAACAAGAGTTGACCTGAAGCAACAGGAGTGAAACATGGCGAAAATCATAGGAATCGACCTGGGAACCACCAACTCGGCGGTTGCCATCATGGAAAAAGGTGAAATCAAGATCATCCCGAACTCAGAAGGCGGACGGACCACTCCTTCCGTAGTGGCTTTCACGAAAGACGGCGAACGGCTGGTGGGCCAGGTGGCCAAGCGACAGGCCGTAACCAACCCCGAGAACACGATCTACTCGATCAAGCGGTTCATGGGACGTCGTTTCGCAGAAGTCAAAGAAGAAGTCGGCATGGTTCCATACAAGGTGACCTCCGGAACCGGTGACGGAGTACGGATTGACATACAGGGCAAGAGCTATTCACCGCCGGAGATTTCAGCCCTGGTTCTGCAGAAGATGAAGGAATCGGCCGAAGACTACCTGGGCGAGAAGGTGACTGAAGCCATCATCACCGTTCCGGCATATTTCAATGATGCCCAGAGACAGGCCACCAAAGATGCCGGACGCATCGCCGGCCTGGACGTGAAACGCATTATCAACGAACCGACAGCGGCCGCCCTGGCCTACGGCCTGGACAAGAAGCACGATCAGCTGGTGGCTGTGTACGATTTCGGAGGCGGTACATTCGACATATCGATTCTCGAGATCGGAGAAAGCATCGTCGAAGTTAAATCCACCAACGGAGACACCCATCTGGGCGGCGACAACATCGACCAACGCCTCATCGACTGGATCATCACCGATTTCAAAAAGGATCAGGGCATCGACCTCTCCAAGGACAAGATGGCTCTTCAGCGCCTGAAAGAAGCCGCAGAAAAAGCCAAGATAGAGCTCTCCACCACCCTGGAGACCGAAATCAACCTTCCCTTCATCACCGCGGATGCCTCCGGACCCAAACACCTGGTCATGAAGCTGACCCGATCCAAATTCGAGCAGATGATCGGTGACCTGGTGGAAAAGAGTCTCGGACCGTGCAAGATCGCCTTGAAGGACGCCGGAGTTTCTCCTTCCGACATCAACGAAGTTATCCTGGTCGGCGGATCCACCCGCATTCCGCTGGTTCAGAAGCAGGTAAAGGAATTCTTCGGCAAAGACCCGAACAAGAGCGTCAACCCGGACGAAGTGGTTGCCGCCGGCGCCGCGGTCCAGGGCGGAGTCCTGGGTGGAGAGGCCAAAGACATCCTCCTGCTCGACGTCACTCCCTTGTCACTGGGGATCGAGACTTTGGGCGGCATCACCCACAAGCTCATCGAAAAGAACACCACCATCCCCACAAAAAAGACGGACATTTTCACCACCGCGGAAGACAACCAGTCCAGCGTGGAAATCAATGTAGTTCAGGGTGAACGGGAAATGGCACGGGACAACCGGTCACTGGGCCGTTTTCACCTCAACGGCATTCCGCCGTCTCCCCGCGGCGTACCGCAAATCGAGGTTTCCTTCGATATCGACGCCAACGGCATCCTCAACGTTTCGGCCAAGGATCTGGCAACCAACAAGCAACAGGCCATCACCATCACCTCGTCCAGCGGTCTGTCGGAACAGGAAATCGAACAGATGATCAAGGATGCCGAGCAGAATCAGGCCGAAGACAGGAAAAAGAAAGAGGACATCGAGAACAAGAACAAACTCGACCAGATCACATACAGCCTCGATAAACTGATGAAAGAGAACAAGGACAAACTCCCGGAGGCTATGGCCGCCGAAGTGGAAAATGCCGTGAAGGAAGCTCAGGAAGCATCGAAAAGCAACGATCCCATCAGAATCAAGAACCAGTTCGAAAAGATCAACCAGCTGACCCAGCGCATCTCCACTGAACTGTACAAGAACACCCAGAGCGGTGCCGCCCCGGGCCAGGAGCCCCCGAAAAACGAAGAAAAGCCCGCTTCGGAAAACGAAGGCGAAGTCATCGACGCCGAATACGAAGATGTCGGTAAAAACT
>CAYMND010000301.1:0-4136 GCA_964391685.1 uncultured Clostridia bacterium
CCCTCCTTTTTTATCACTTCAGTGAGAAATCCGGGTTAGCTGTCGGAAGCGGTTGCCTTCGAGAACGAGGGGGAACCCGACCATGCCGGCGGTGGCCCAGAGCAAGGTAAAGGTGGCCCGGATCGAAGCGGCACGGTTGCGGATTTTCTTCCATAATGCCCTGAGGTTGAACAGGCTCAGAATCAACAATACCAGGATGAATACAAAGGCCGCCGGCCAGAAGACGAGGCCGTACCCCAGAACCGAGAGATCGTCGGCAGGCAGAGGGGCCGTTGCGCAGAAGACAGAGAATACTGCCAGGCCGATTTTTTTGTTCATACTCCAATTGTACTGTCTTTTCTGTTTCATTCGACCGAAATCATGAATTTGGACCCGGCACTTGCATTCAAAAAAGTGCCGGGCAACAAACGGGTACAGCCTTGTATTTTGTAAATTTATTCAATAATATAACCTTGTATTTTGAAAAGATCGTGTTTGGTCAGACAGGAGGCAGGTATGAGATGAGACGCTTGATAGAATCCAAGCTGCTGAGATGGAAGACCAGTCCAATCAGGAAGCCGCTGGTACTCAGAGGGGCCAGGCAGGTTGGTAAAACCTGGATTATCAAAAAATTTGGTCATGATCATTTTGAAGATCTTGTCCTGGTGGATCTGGAAAAAAACCGTCAATGGCATGGATTCTTTTCAGAATCCCTGGATCCCCGGGTCATTATTCAGGGCATCGAACTCGTCACCCGGAAAAAGATCGTCCCCGGAAAGACATTGCTGTTTTTTGATGAAATTCAAGCTTGTCCCAGGGCGGTCATGTCGTTGCGATACTTTTTTGAAGAACTTCCGGACCTTCATGTCATTGCTGCGGGGTCTCTTCTGGAATTCATTCTCCACGACATCAGTTTTCCAGTGGGTCGGGTACATCATCTGCACATGTATCCCATGACCTTTTTGGAATTCCTTTTGGCCAGGGGGAACGAAACTGCCTCTGGAATTATTGACAGACCTCCGGCCCAATTACCTGATGCACAACATGAAACGCTTTTGCAGGAATTGAAGCGATACTTTCTGGTAGGAGGAATGCCGGGATGTATCGTGGCATTCAATCAGTCCGAAAGTGTTGCCGATGTTTTTGAAGTCCAAGCGGATTTGATCACATCTTTTATCGATGATTTCGGGAAATATGCCGGACACGCAGACAAAAAATGCCTTGAAGACGTGTTTCGTGGAATTTCGAAGGGGATCGGTAGTCAGGTGACTTACTCCACCCTTACCAGAGAGTTCACACATCCGACTATAAAAAAGGCGTTGACATTACTGACGAAAGCCAAAATCGTGCATCCGGTCCCATCTGTAGGTTTGATAGAGCATCCACTGGACATCGGTACCTCGTCCAAAAAATTCAAGGCACTTCTCCTCGATATCGGAATCTGGCAACATCTCAGCGGCATCACCACCCAGGCAGAACTACTTACCGGTGATTTGATGAACTTCTACAGAGGGGCCCTGGCGGAACAGTTTGTCGGGCAGGAAATGATTGCATTTACGGACAATAATCTGCATTACTGGGCTCGGAACGCGAAAAGTAGTAACGCCGAGGTTGATTATGTCGTCGAATGGAAAGGAAAGCTCTTTCCGCTTGAAGTGAAAAGCGGCGAATCCGGTTCCCTGAAGAGTCTGCATATGGCTCTTTCTACCTTTTCGCACTGTCCGGAAGGAGTGGTTTTCTCGACCCGACGCTACAGCGAAATACCGAGTCAGAAGCTGCGTTTCATTCCCCTTTATTATGCCGGGACCTGGCTGAATCATGTTTAAACGAGAACTGATCTGCCAACGATGGGAAAGGCTGCAGCCTGTGACCAGAAAAAGTTTCCAGGTGATGACCGGTCACTCGTTGTGGGTGGTTGGCTTGCAAATGAATAATGAGACGTGTTAAGGTGGAAAAAGACCGTTGGGCGTGACCGATCATGAAAAACATGTTGGCAAGAAGAGTGATTTCTTCCGGCATCATTGCTCTGTGGCTGATTTTCCTCTTCTTTGTTTCCGTACCCATCAGAGAGGAGATTGCACATCATTATTATCATCAAATCGATATTTCGGCGGAACTCCCTCTTCTGACGAAATGTTTTTCTCTCCGAATTCTCGGGACCGGAGACTATCTGTCGTCCAATGGTGATGTTTTTTTCTATCTCTTCTGGTGTGCCGTATGGGCCGTCCCTGTCATGATTCTCTGCTGTGTATGGCGGATCAAGGAACCGCTGCTGCTGACTGAATTCCTGTTGTATTCCTGGATATCCTATCTTTTCTTTTGCATTTTTTCCTTTTCCATCGCTTTATACGGCCTGTTCATGCCCTTTCTTCAAGGATGAACTCGTTTTCAGGAATCTGTGTACCGTCTGCGGGTTCAATCGTTTTTCTAACGAACGATCAAGGTCGGCCCGATACGCTCCGGTCTCAGTACACTTCGAAACTGCCGCTGGCCACCCGGGAACCGTTGATGAAGAGTTCCACCCGGTAGGTGCCGGGTTTCCAGAATCCCGGGACTTTATTGCCCAGGGCATTGGCGTGAAAGGAGCCCTTCCATTCCGGTTGGATGTGGGCGTCCAGGTCCGCGCGGCCGATCATCTGGTTCCGGTCATTGTAATAGAGGCCTTCGATTTTGAAATCCTGTCTCTGCTGCCTGGGGGGGAAGTCAAATCCAAGTTCCCAGTAGATGTACCGGCTGCTTGTCGCGGAAAATCGGCCCGCGTAATGACGCTGGCCATAGGGAACCCCTTCATACCCCCCTTCAAAAAACTTCATCCAGGCCACAGCAACGTTGAGCTCTGGGACAGTGGGGGTCAATTCCTGGCGGAATCTCCGGCGATCTGAATTTTCATTCGATTCCCCTTCTACCGTGTCGATTGCTTTTTTCAGGTTATCCAGCATCTGGCCGACGAGGGCGTCGATGACCGGCAGGTCTTCCTCGTAATCGGTGTCCATCAACAGAAATCGTCGCCGGGCCAGCGACATGGTCCGTTTCAGATGGGCCGCGCCATCGGTTAACCGGTTGAGTTCCTGCCCTGCACCCGCCCTTTTAATGTCCTTCTCCAAAAACCGGGCTGCATGGATCGTTGCGACTGCAGTGTTCAGACAACGGCGCACCTCGGCGATCCGGGCGTTGCAGCTCAGCCTGTTGAGATTCATGCGAGCGGTTTCCATGGTCTGCAGGGAGCGAGTCACCCGGGCGGGTATGTTGCCTTTCTGGCGAAGCGCTTCCCGCAGCCTGGGAATCAGGTCGCCTTCGATCCAGCGGATCACGGGGCCGGCCAGGAGCTCGATGACGATTTCATTGGAGGTGATCTTGACCAGCAGCTTGGCCACCTGGCGGCGGACCTCCCGGCGCATCTGCATCCGCAAGGCCCGCTGCGCTGATCGGGCATCGTGAAAGCCGAGTCCGAACACCTTTTCGGTTTCCCGGTCGAGGAATTCATTGACCTTCCTCTGGGTATGGTATGCCGCTGTTTCCAGGGCTTCATTCCAGCTATCACTGGTCAGGATATCCTGCAACCCTTCTGACTTAAACCTGGAGGCGAATTCTTCGCGGGCCAGATGCAGGATTGTTTCGGCCGTCGTTCTCTTCGATTGATTCAGGGCGTCCCGGTTCAACGGGATCAGGGGTACTCCGGCCAGGTGCTGGTATTTAACTACGACCTGGTTGGCGGCTAGGGTGGTATCGGCCAGGATGTCCAGTTCTTCAAAGAGCCCCCGTCTCGTTTCCCCGCGGATGAATTCCCGCAGTGTCTGTTGGAAGGCGCTCAGCTCCTGTAGGGCGTTTCGGCCCAGTTCCAAAAGGGTTTGATTGTCCGGGCGAGATTGGCGGATCATCTGCGACAGCTGCCGATCCAGGTTGGAAATGGATTGATATCGGGCCTTCAGCGCAGCCAGATACCGGGTGAGTGCCCCGTCCTTGCCGCAGTCCAGGGTGTTGTCGTCCGCGGTCTCCCCGCCCCCCATACGGGTGAGGATGCGTTGGGCCGCTGTCTTGATGGTGCCCGCTGCTTCGTCATCGCTGTGGGCCTGGTAATTCCGCGTTTTGTAGTGGTTGAAGCGGACTTCCAGAATCCAGTTCTGCTTGAGGACCACGAGGTATTGGCTGACCATTAC
>CAYMND010000302.1:0-4131 GCA_964391685.1 uncultured Clostridia bacterium
CTCTGAATAAAATCAGGGACTATATCCGAAATAATCCCCTAACATGGGAAGAAGACAAAAACAATCTCATGCAACAAAGCCATTCACCTGACCGGTAAACCGGCAGGTGATTTTAAACGTTACACGAACTTTCTCAAAACTCATCTTTCAGTTTTGAAAATCAGATATCAAATCCTTTGGGGAAAGGATTTTTTCTGTTCTCAATAAACCGTTACAGAAACGAAGGTTTTTGAGACATTGAAAGGCTCAAGAAATCCGTTTCCAGTCTTTTTTCCATCAAACGCCCCAACCGGTCCTTCCCTACAATGAACGGCCGCCAATTTGTATCATCTGATCCGAATCGGTACGGGACGACAGCCACGCCTCCCGGCCGGAAATCAGTTTTTTTATCAAGTCGATCTTCTTCCAGGGTCTGGCACCAATCCTCATTGAGAAAATAGGGAAAATCGACCACAACTCGATGGCCGCCTCCGCCGGCCACGACGCCTTCGTTGGCCAAAAAGTGCACGGCCAGAACATCCGGATCACCGCCCGAGACCGGCTTATCCGCATAACCCGGCACAAAACCCGCCGGAACAGTCAACACCGCCAGTGTCCATATCAGACTGATGGCAGCTTTGCCGCGCCACAGCCCGTCAAAGATCCGCGAACCCATCATCGCCAGCCAGGAGGCCAGCAGCATCACACCGGCGGTCAACGCGGTCATATCCGGCAAAGCCCCGATTTCAGACAACCTGGGCGTCGACGTTTTTACAGGATAATCTCTTTCGGAGCAGATGATCCAGATTCGCCCTGTACCCTTCACTCCAGTTCCACACCCGGCCGTCGCCGACCCTGACCTCGAAAACGCTGTTGCGCTTCTGTTTGACCTCTTTTATCTGGCGGATGTTGAGCACCACCGAACGGTTGATGCGGACAAACTGCGTACTGTCCAGACGTTTACAGATCTCCTTGAGGGTTTCCCTGACCAGATAGTGCTTTTCCTGGCAGTAGACACGGAC
Organism: uncultured Clostridia bacterium; assembly: GCA_964391685.1. Lineage (GTDB taxonomy): Bacteria > Acidobacteriota > Aminicenantia > UBA2199 > UBA2199 > CAYMND01. Next base: position 1,002 of record CAYMND010000302.1, read on the forward strand.
ATAATTGCCTTCGGCCACCACCCAGTCTACCTGCTGAGGTCTGAGGAACAGGTATCGGCCCAGGGACTTGATGATGATGAAATCGTTTTCACTGTTCATTTCGGCTCCTTCTTAGATTCCAATCCCAAAGGGATTCACAACCAGAATACGGGCTTCATCCCACTCCGGATGCAGAGGAAAACACTCATTTTCAAGAATAAGTGAGATTACTCAAACAGACTTTGGTCTTAAGTCTCCCGGGACTGAACCTCTTGAAAAGAGTTCCGGGAACCCGTTCAGGGTCCCCGGAATCCGGAACATCACTTCAGAAGCATAAAATCAACTTCAGTTGAAGGTGATGCGGGCGCCCAGGCGAAGATAGAACGGCGCATTGATCGACCTCATCTGGCCGAAGCTGCGGGTTCTGTGCTGGGAGGTGGTCTCCACCAAGGTCGCCTTCCCTTCATTGAAGAGGTTGAAGGCATTGGCGAAAACGGTCAGACTCAGATTTTTCATCTTGAACTCTTTTTCCAGGGCGGCGTCCACCAGAAAAATGGACGGCAATTCATACTGCCCCCGCTTGGCGTCTGCGATAATGCTCGCATCCGTCAAACCGTTCAAGGTGATCCCATGCTGGGAAGCCAGCAGGTACCGGCTGTATGTATTTCCAGAGTAATACTGGGCCACTCCGGAAACATTGATGCCCCAGGGGCCTCGGGCCATGGCCAGCATCTTGAAATAGTGGCGGCGGTCATTGGGAAGGCGCCCATAGGCGTTGACATGAAAGTTGGGGTTGTTGTACAGGCTGCTGATTGTCGAAGTCTCATTGAATCCGGTGTCGATGAATCCTTCGAGCCTGGAAAGAATGTAGGACATTTCCAGCATCCATCCCCTGGAAAAGCGCTTGTTGAGCACCAATTCCAAGGCCTTGTAACGATTGGCCTCGTCCGGAATGTTGACGATCACCAGTTCCGAAGCCTTCAGCGGGTCGATCATTTCCCAGAAGTTGAGGGTGTTACCGGTGACCGGATCGGTGACCGGAACCTGCTGCCAGTTTTTCCAGATCAGGGTGCCGTCATTCATCAATGCATCCATGTCCAGGCTGGCGGCATCGACCTCTTCCAGAAGATTCTTGCGTTGTTTGAAAATCCCGCGAACCGTCAGCGACCAATCTTCGAAAAGCTCACGTTCGATGCTGACCGTGAACTGCTGTTCGTACGGAGCCGATGGTTCTTTTCCCTTGTAACCGACCTGGGAAGCTTCCGGCAGATCGAAGCCCCCCAGCCGGGTGACCGCCAGCGTATCGGGATCCCATATACCCCAGAAGTCGGCGAAGCCGTTGGGATTGGCGTTGGAAAAATACTGGGCCAGCAAAGCGTCGTGATAGATGCCGTAACTTCCTTTGATGACCGTTTTACCGTCACCGGAGACATCAAAACTGAAGCCCAGGCGCGGTGCAAATTGATTCCATTTCATCACGGTCAGGTCTTCCGGGACCGCATCCTGCAAAGGATAGGCCGTACCCAGGAATTCGGGCAGGAAATATCCGACGGAATTCTCGTTCTGGGCCGGAATGATACCACGGCTGCTTTCGAAACGCAGTCCGAGAGTCAAGGTCAGACGAGGTATGGGACTCCAGGTATCCTGAATGAAAGCAAAGACGGAGTTACAGGCTCTCAGCATATCCGTATCCTTGTAGTAATCGACGGCATACGGATTCCCGTTGTAATAATAAAAACCCAGAGGCTTGTATCCGGCCTGCTGTGTCGATTCCTCTCCATTCAAGTGGAAACCGCGGGTATTCTTGGTTGTCGAATACGATACACCGGCCTTCCACTCGTGCTGACCGCCGAAATCGTCCAAGAACATCGTAAAATCGGCCTGATACTGATACCGGCTGCGCAGATTGATGTCGGTGTACCCGTAACTGGAACCTTCCATCCATAGACCGGTACCATAATCGTACAACTCCGGGTTGTCGTTCTTCATATACAGGCTGAAATTGCTCGGTGCCGAAGCAAACTTGAAGTTACCGAAAAAGTTGTTGTTGAATGTGTGTGCCCATTCCACATTCACCCCGTGAGACGCTCCCTTCTGTCTCCAGGTGGAAGATTCGACCCGGTCTTCGCTGGCCCCGCGGTGGTTCATTTTCAGATCGGTGAAACTGTAGGAACCGTACACTTTATCGTCCGCACTCAGCTGCCAGGTCAACTTTCCGTAGATATAAGGCCGGACCGTGTCGGAAGCAATCTCTTCACCCTGGTCATAGGGATAACCGGCCACATAGGTCTCCGACTTGTCCAGACTGTAACTGCCGAAAAACCATAACTTGTTCCTGATGATCGGCCCGCCGAGCGACACGGACGGATTGAAGTTGAACTTGTCACCGCTGGTTTTACCCTCCAAGGGAGTACCGGTGGTATTGTCCCCGTTGAAACTCTCATGATTGTAGTAGACGGAAGCGGATCCGGAAAATTCGTTACCTCCGGATTTGGTCACGGCGTTGATGATGGCGCCGCCGGACGATGTCTGATCGGCACCGACACCGCCCACCGTGACGGCTACCTCCTGCAGAACTTCGACGGATGGGGCTTTCCCCTGAGTACCGACAACCGGGTCATTGGTGGTCACACCATCCACGTTCCAGGCATTGCTGCGTTCGCCGCTGCCGTGAGCCACACCGTTCTGCACACCGGGAGTCAGGGCGAAAATGCCGGCCAGGGTCCGGTTTCGGGTCGGAACCGACTGGATCATACTGGCCGATATGTTGGTGGTCTTCGACGTGGCCTGAACATCGATGGCCGGTGCCTTGCCGGACACTTCGACATTTTCGGTGAGGGCACCGAATTCCATGGCCACAGTGAGATTGGTGTTGTTTCCCACACTGACCGCAATGCCTTTGCGCACCGCCGTCTTCATCCCTTCCAGGCTGAACGTCAGTTCATAGGTACCGGGAGGCAGGTTGCGAAAACGGAAGCGTCCTTCCTCGTTTGAAACAATGGTCATTTTTTCCAGCACAATAGCCGGTGAACGGGCTTCGACCGTAACACCGGGAACAGCGGAACCGTCCTCGGCGATAATGGAGCCACTGAGGGTCCCGGTCTGGCTGAGCTGTGCATTCAGCAGCCCCAGACTCAGCAGGAACATCAGG
>CAYMND010000303.1:0-4074 GCA_964391685.1 uncultured Clostridia bacterium
AGTCTATGAACTGAGTTTCCAGAGCAGCAAAATCGTTCACCAGAACACCACGGGAAAAATGTGGCATATTGAGCAGGAGCAGAAGGGAGGCCGTACCGGATTGTCCGCGTCCGTTTTCCGGGTCGAGTTCGAAATCGATGGGAAGTTCTCCGAGACCGAAAGCTTTTTTCAAGGTAAACAATCCAGGCCCCCACTCGGTGGTCAAAGCTGCTTTTCGGCCCTTTGAACGGGATCGTTCAATGGCTTGGTTGACCCTCGGCGCTGCGCCGAAGGCCACGGAACCCAGAAACTGCTCCACAGAATCATTCTCATCACGAATCTCTCCCAGGGTGATGTCCAGGGTCTGTCCGTTTTTTATGGCAGCAACCGCAGCTTCAGGCCTTTCCAATCCCACATGCCGCAAAATATCGTTGGCCGATCCGACACCGATCCAGGCCATTTCGGACACTTCCTTTTCCGTTTCCCTCCTGATCCGCCACAGTTCCCGGGCCATGATGGTGAAGGTTGTGTCGCCACCGACCGCCGCCAGCAGCCGCTCCTTTTTTGCCAGGTCGGCAAACAGTTCCCGCATGTGTTCTTCGCTGCTGCTGACCAGTATCCTGGCATCCAGGGCATGTTCCGACAGTAAGCGCCGAAGTTCGGAGATGAAACGGGCACCTCGCCCCTGACCCGAAGACGGATTGACAACGACTGTGAAGGGCTGATCCATGATGTTCAGTATACCGGAAACATGACCTGAAACCAATATCGGTCAAACCGCTCACAGTCAAATGTTTCATTTTTCTCAATCCCTTCTTGACAATCAATCTAATAAAAAAATATACTTAATTTTATAAATTTTGTAAGTCAGGGCAAAAAATGAGCAAAGAAATTTCGATTCAGGAAAAAAGCAAACAGGAACTGGGGTACGTTCCGCTGAGAGAGGCCCGCCCCGATCTCTACCATGATCTCGGCTTCCGCTGCGGGCTGGAAATCCATCAACAGCTGATGACAGAAAAAAAACTGTTCTGCCGATGTCCAGCCGGCATTTACCAGAAACCGGATGAGTACGACGGGGAAATCCTGCGCCACATGCGGCCGACTCTGAGCGAACTGGGAGAATACGACGGCACGGCGCTGATGGAGTTCAAAACCCACAAAAACATCTATTATCGGGTGAAAAACGAATCCGCCTGCACCTACGAAATGGACGACACCCCGCCGTTCCCCATCAACCGGGAGGCACTGGATATCGCCATCCAGATCGCCCTGCAGCTCCGCACCAATATTGTGGGTGAACTGCACATCACCCGGAAACAGTATCTGGACGGCAGCATCCCCACCGGTTTTCAGCGAACCGCCATTGTCGGCATCAACGGTTCGATCCCGCTGTCCAAGAAGCGGGTTAACGTCATTCAGCTCAGTATCGAGGAAGATTCCTGCCGGGAGGTATCCGACATCGGTCACGACCGGATTTACACCACCGACCGGCTCGGCATGCCCCTGATTGAGACCGTAACCGCCCCGGAACTGCTCACCCCCGCGGAAGCGGCGGAAGGCGCCCAGGTGATCCGAATGATCACCCGCAGCAGCGGCCGGGTCCGCACCGGTATCGGAGCCACACGAGAAGATGTCAATGTCAGCGTCACCGGCGGCACCCGGATCGAGATCAAGGGCGTGGCCCGAATTGCCTGGATTCCCCGCCTGACCCACAATGAAGCCTTTCGCCAGAAAGCCCTGCTTAAAATAGAGTCCCGGCTGAAACAAATCGTTCCGGACGAGAAGGAATGGAATGCCGTTGTAAAGGAACTGACTGTCGAGGATCTTCAATCACTTTTCGACACCGTTCCGGTGACGCTTCAGGGCGAAGGTAACGGTGCCCGCCTGATTCGTCTTCCCGGATTCGCCGAAATACTGCCCTACTTCACCTCCCCCGGACGGGTCTTCGCCGACGAGATCGGTGACCGGCTGAAGGTCATCGCCGGTCTGGAGCGTCCAAATATGATCTGCGTCGGCCATGAGCTGGATTTGATGAATCCCGGGAAATGGCAGAGCCTGAAAGAACGGGTCGGTGCTCAGGCAGAGGATGGACTGCTGATTCTCTGGGGGCCGGAAAGCGACATGTCCATGGCCGTAGATACAGTTGAAGAACGATGCCGACTGGCCTTTCACGGGGTCCCGTCCGAAACCCGCCAACCTCGGGCCGATGGCACCACCCGTTTCGAGCGGGTACTGCCGGGTCCCGATCGCATGTACCCCGACACCGATTCGGCTCCCATCCCCATCGACGGGCGATGGATCGATTCCCTCATCGAAAAGCTGCCGTTGCATCTGGAAGAGAGCATCGGGAAGATGAAGGAATGGGGCGTCCCTCCCGACTGCATCCGCACCATCCACCGGCTGGCGGCCTTCCCGGTACTGACCCGAATCGAAAAGGAATACCCGTCCATTCCCCCGATCCGGATGGCCACCCTCATCGGCCACCGATACAAACACATTCTCGGCCAGGGGGGCAGACGACTCGACAACGAATGTTTCTATTCGCTGGCCGATCTGATCTCGACAGAAACGCTTCACCCGGACATTCTGCCGGCCCTGCTGAACGAGCTCAGTCTCAATTCAACCCGGACTCCCAAAGAGTTGCTGACCCGCATCGGCTTCAGCAAAACGGAACGCAGCGGGCTGAAAAGCCGCCTCGATCAGATCGTTTCCGGATTGGCAGATCCCGAGACACCCCCCAAACAGAAACGGTTCCGGGCCATGCTGGCTTTTCGGCCGCTGACCCGTGGCCATATCGCCGACCGCGAAGCCTGGGAAATGATCAAGGAGATGATTCATGACTGAAGACCCCTTCAAAGGATACAAAGGCAGAGCTCTGGACCTGCTGAAAAACCAACAGATCAAGGTCTGGAGCCAGGTGAAAATCACCAGCAGCCGAGGTGAATTCGATGGAATCCTGCTGCCGCGCTCGGTCAACGACGACGACCGTCACCTGGTGATCAAGCTGATCACCGGCTACAATATCGGCATCGCCGTGGAGACCATCGAGACCATCGAGGCTCTGGGATACAAGGAAGCCCATTACAAAATACCGGAAAAGGAATTTCCCATCTCTCCGGAAAAACGCAACGTCTTCCTGATCGGTACCGGCGGCACCATCGCCTCCCGACTCGACTACCGCACCGGTGCGGTGATCCCCGCATTCTCTCCCGGCGAGCTCTACGGAGCCGTACCGGAACTGGCCGACATCTGCAACCTGCGCACCGAAAAACTCTTCGCCGTATTCAGCGAAAACATGGGTGCCGAGCAGTGCAAGACCCTGGCTGTCCGCATCGGCGAGGAAATCAGAAAGGGAACCGACGGCATCATCATCGGCCATGGCACCGACACCATGTCCCACACCGCCGCCGCCCTGACCTACATGGTCCAGAACAGTCCCATCCCCATCGTGCTGGTGGGATCGCAACGTTCCTCCGACCGGCCGTCCTCGGACGCCGCACGCAACCTGATCCACGCCGCCACCGCCGCCGCTCACGGCGGCATCGCCGAGGTCATGGTCTGCATGTTCGGTCCCACTTCCGACAGCTACGGTTTTCTGCACCGCGGCACCCGGGTGCGCAAGATGCACTCCTCCTACCGCTCCACCTTCCGCACCATCGGCGATATTCCTCTGGCCCGGGTTACCCGGGAGGGCGTCACTCCGATGAAGGAGAACTTCAAGCCCCGGCGCAGCGACCGCGAATGCCGGATCACACCGGTATTCGACGACCGGGTGAGCATCGTCTACTATTACCCCAACATGAAGCCCGACATCATCGATTCGCTGGTGGACCGGGGCTACAAGGGCATCGTCATCGCCGGCACCGGCCTGGGTCATGTCAACAAGCCCCTCTACCCGGCCCTGGAACGGGCCGAAAAGGCTGGTGTATCAGTGTTCATGACCGTACAGACCCTCTGGGGATACGCCCACATGTTCGTTTACGATACCGGCAGGGACCTCATGTCTCTGGGGGTCGTCCCACTGGACAACATGCTGCCCGAGGCGGCTTTCATGAAACTGAGCTGGGCCCTGGGTCAGACCGAGGACCGCAAGAA
>CAYMND010000304.1:0-4060 GCA_964391685.1 uncultured Clostridia bacterium
ATACGAGTACATTTGCTAAAGTAACAATAACCGAAGCAATGATAAAAAAAGCCTGAAGCCGTTCATGTCAAACCCCTGACTCGAGAAGCATCGCAAAGAAGTTTTTTTCGTCTGGAGATCGACGGAAACGAGTATGTTCTGATGTTTTATCCGGATTCCAATCCGGTAGAGATCGCCCGCATCTCTCACTTTACTAAACTTTATTTGCAGGCCGGCATCCATGTGCCGAAGATTTATAAAGTCATTGACGATCAGGCTTTGCTGTTGGAGGATCTCGGACGGCATTATTTCCAGTTTTATTTCAAGCGCAGTCTGGTCGCTGATCAGAAAAAGATGATTGAACAGTTGATCCGGATTGGTTTGGCAATTTCTGCTATTCCTGCAGCAGAGACTCCGCTGGTTCATGATCTGGCTCGACAACGCTACGAAATGGATTTTTTTATCGATCATTATTTTTCATCTCAAGTCCGGCAGGAAAAAAAAGAGGAAATCAAGAGCCATCTGTACAGACTGGTTGACGAAACCTGCGCTCCGACGGTATTTGCGCATCGGGACTATCACAGCCGCAATATTCTCGTTTCGAATGGGCGGTATGGAGTAGTAGACTTTCAGGATTCAATGCTTTCACATCCCTTGTATGATTTGGCGTCGCTGTTGTGGGACGCCTATCTTCCCTGGACAGAATCACTGAGAGTCGACATTGTTTCCGGAATCCGGTTTCCGTCCGCAACAACAAAACATGATCTGGAGCGGGTTGCGTTGCAGCGAACAATCAAAGCGCTCGGAACCTTCGCTTTCCAGGTAAAAGTTCGAAAAAATCTTGCGTACAGTCGATATATCGGAAGGGTTATCCGTTCAATTGTGAATAACGAACAGTTTAATCATTTTATTCCGTCATCACTTCGGCACTGTTTCCTCGCTCCGGGGCAGAAAAAATGCAATGAGCCGGTTATCCGCTAAAAGACATAGAAACCGTCTGTATCGTCTTTTCGATGACGTTTTTTGTATTTTCCGGTCAACAATTCTTCGAGGATTGCCAACAGCATGTAAACCACAGCACCGCCAAGTAAAACTAATATCGCAACAATCAATATGATTCCAATATTAGCCCATATGGACAGCATCGCCGCCTCCTGAATTCAGCTGTAATCCTTTTATACTATAAAAAGCAAAAAAAAACAGTCTCCCCGACGGGGATCAGTTGTTTTTTAAGCTTCTGTAATAGGTTCCCAGTATATCAGCCACTTCTTTTCGAGTGAATTCCTCGGGTAAAGATTCTCCCTGGAGCAGCATTTCTCGGACCTTTGTTCCAGAAAGAGTGATGAAGTCGTCTGGTGTATGATCGCTGACCTTGCTCATCATTACAACACGATTCAGCTTTTTCGACCAGGCGGTGTGGTCGGCTTTGTATATTTTTATAGAAAGAGATTCGGGAGGAACCTGTTCATCAAAGATTTTCTGCGCATCAAACGGGCCATAATAATTACCGACACCCGCATGGTCTCTTCCGACAATCAGATGCGTGCAACCGCTGTTCTGCCTGAACAGGGCATGTAAGACCGCTTCTCTCGGGCCGGCATACATCATATCGAATCCATATCCGGTGATCAGTACAGAATTGGAAGGGAAATACCGTTCAACAAGTTTTCGGATTGAATCATCCCGAACCTGAGCCGGAATGTCTCCTTCCTTCAGACGCCCCAGCAGCATGTGGATCAGAAGACCGTCAGCGTCAAGTTCCTTCATGGCCATGTGGCAAAGCTCTTCGTGTGCTCTGTGCATGGGGTTGCGGGTTTGAAAGGCTACGACCTTTTCCCACCCCAGTCGTTGTATTTCATCACGGATTTGATAGGCAGTGCGGAATGTCTCAGGGAATTCCGTCTGGAAGTACGAGAAATTGAAGACACGGATCGGCCCGGAAATCAACCTGTTTCCCTGGTTGATAAATGCGGCGACCCCAGGATGTTTGGGGTCGGTCGTGCCGAATATTCTTTCCAGCAGGTATGTTTGTTCGGAAAGGCTCAATTCTTCTATGGATTCAACTGTCTGTATCGCCAGGGGGGGATTGCCTTTCACATTTGGATCTTTCAGTATCAGATCTTGACCGACAGCGATATCGATGGTTTTTTGGCAAAGGTTCAAAATCGGTATCGGAAAAAACAGGCCATCTTCCGTATGCATTGTTTCTGCGACGGATAAAGCATCTTTTTTGTTCATGAATCCGGGCAATGGTGAAAAATATCCGGCTCCAAGCATCACCGCGTTGCCAGCGGAAGCAGAAGAGATGGTGATTTGGGGAAGGTTTCTGCCGGAATCAAGAATACGTTCTCTTTCTGCTGCATCAAAAATGTATAACGGTTTCAGTGTTGAGCTGCCGTGGGGTTTGATCATATGTCCTCCAAATTTGTACGGATTATTTAAATTTGAAGCTTTATTATATGGCAGTTTGGCGGATAGTCAAGTTTTGGTTTTTCTGTCTGGCGGCTTGACGTGGAATTATGATCGAACTCCTTGCTGCTTGACAATTGCATAAGGTTTTCATAGACTCATTCATTAACCTTAACAGGCTTTGCAAAAATGATCAAAATCGGACTGACTGGTGGCATCTGTTCCGGCAAGTCGTTTGTACTGTCGCTTTTCGAACAAGTCGGTGCCTATACGATAAAAGCGGATGAAATCTCCAAATCAATTTTGTTTGGAGACAACCCCCTCGTGAAAAAGGAGATAGCCGACAAAATTGGTTTGCCAATTTCTAGCGGTAGTGATTTGGATTATAAAAACTTCGCAGAAATCATTTTTGCTGATCCGGAGAAACGCCTTCTCATCAATCGTATTGTACACCCGCGTGTAAAGGAAATTCGCAACGGGATCATCTCCGATGTGGAAAAGTCTAAAAAGTATCAGTTGCTCATTTATGAATCGGCGCTCTTGGTTGAAGCCGGGACATACCGTGATTTTGATCGTGTGGTCGTTGTGTATTGCAATAGGGAAACTCAAGTGGAACGGTTGATGGATCGAGACAAGATCACCAGGCTGGAAGCAGAAAAAAAAATCAAGTCACAGCTTCCGTTGCCGGAAAAATTAAAAATCGCCCATTATACAGTAGATACCAGCGGAAGCATGGACAACACGTATGCAATGACGTTGGAGATCATTTCTCTTATACAGAGAGATTTCAATCTTAAGCTGGATTTGATAAAATGATTGTACGCTTGGAGGGAAGGTTTTGGAAAAAGAACTCAGCATTTTAAGTCTCGATGCCGATGCCTCGACGGCAGAAATACGGAATGCTTATATTAAAATTACGTCAAACAAGAAATTCAGTCGCATTTTGCTGGAAGAACCTGCCAATCGCAGTGAATTCATATCGATATATCAGGCATATGTAACGTTAATGCGCCACCGTTCGGAAGTCGATTCATTGAAAAATCTCGAGTTGTACCCCCAGGACCAGATATTTCAGGTATTGTTCAACCAGGGAATTTACCTGGTACTCACCCAGCAATGGATGAAAGCCGGAGAAAAGCTGCAAGAAGCATTTATTTTGAATAAAAACAACTCCCTGTTGCACACCTATCTCGGAATCATCCTGCTGAAGAGGAAAAATGAGTATGCTGCAGAGAAGTATTTTATGAAGGCGATCGACATCAATCCCAAAAACGCCGACGCCTGGCTCTATCTCGGTGATGTATATTTGCAGTCTGGAAATTTGAAAAAAGCCAAAAGTATGTATCAGTCGGCCCTGGATCTTTCGGACAACGATTTTCGCGCAAACAAGCGACTTCAGATTTTGAAACAAAAAGAGTTGCAACCTGATAAAGAGAATTCGGGAATAATAAATCGGATCAAGAAATTATTCGGGTAGATTTTTATAATACGATACCTGCCTGTAGACCCACTTTCATGTCTTTGAACAATGAATCTGTATGCATGAAGGCGAAGATCGTTATACAGAGTGAACTTTTTATGAATCCGACTTGGCCTTTGACCTGCCACTCCTGGATGGGTTCTTCGCTGGTGTCGGAAGCCTCTACCCAGCGGAAAGGACCGGCCCCGAAGA
>CAYMND010000305.1:0-4057 GCA_964391685.1 uncultured Clostridia bacterium
GCATTGCGTTTTTTCTTCTGTTTGTTTTCATGCCACTTCTGTCGCAGGAAAAGAAAGACACAACCGCGGATCCCTTGAAAGATCTTCAGATTGTTGAACAGTTGAAGGCTGTTCCGGAGCAATACAAAGAGGGTTTCGATGCCATCAGCAAGGAGAGTGCTGAGGCCTTTCTTCGTTTCATCGCTTCGGATCTTCTCGAGGGGAGGGATACCGGTGACTCGGGTTACGCCATTGCCAGTGAATATGCAGCCTCTTTGTTTGCCTCCTGGGGACTGAAACCGGCGGGCGATTTCGAGATGCAGAAGAGATCCAGGGGATTTTTCGGCCCGGCACCCGAAAAACCGGATAAACCGGCAAAGAGAACATATTTTCAGACTGTGCCGTTGAAAGAGAAGATTGATCAGAAGAATTTCCTCTCCTTTATCGAAACGAAAGGAGCCACCACGGAAACCGTAAGACCAACCGAAAATATCGATTACACCATGCAATCAATGAAGTCCATCGACATGGAAGCTCCGATCGTTTTTGCCGGTTACGGAATCAATGTACCGGCGGCCCGGTACAACGATTTCAATGGTATTGACGTCAAGGGAAAAGTGGTCATGATCATTGAAGGAAAACCGGAAACCGGAAAAGAAAACGAGAAAAGTCGCAAGATTGAGGAAGCGCTTCGTGAAGATGATTCTCCCATGCGCCGCAGAATGCTGCCCTCCCAGTTCAAGAATGCCCAGAAAGCCGGAGCTCTTGCAGTGATTTCCGTAACTGCCGACTCTTCCGCCTGGTTGAACACGCTGAAACCGAAGCCCAAAGAGTCTGACGATCGCCCCTTGTTCGATCGAGCCGGTCGATCGATCGCCCTGGCATTGGACGAAGGGATGTCCATGCCCTGGGAGATGGTTCCAATGCTGCGGATTTCCCCGCAATTGGCGGACCAACTGCTCAAGCCATACGGACACACCATCGCCGGACTGAAAAAAAAGATCGATACGAATCTGATCCCAAATTCATTCAACATGAATTCAACGCGGGTACAGATGGTTTCGAAAATCGAATACAAGGCGCTGACATGCCGTAACGTTCTGGCATATATCGAAGGGACAGATCCGGAACTGAAGAAGGAACTGGTTGTCATCGGCGGGCACCTCGACCATCTCGGTAAAAGCGGCCCCTATATTTTCAACGGCGCAGACGACAACGGTTCCGGAGCTGTGGTTGTTCTGCAGACCGCCAAAGCGATTATACAGAATCGGATCAAACCCAAAAGATCGGTTCTTTTCGCATTGTGGACCGGTGAGGAAAAAGGTCTTCTGGGATCGAGATACTATGTCGCGCATCCCTTTATGCCCGTCAAGGACACCCGTGTCTATCTAAATATCGATATGGCCAGCCGACTTTGGGATAAAAAATCGCTGGGATTCATGGCCAGAATGATGAAGTTCGAAAATGTAGACCAGCTGCTGGATAAAATCGATGTCGAAAAATTCGCAACCTTCTCCCATTTCGAAAACGAGGAACTGGGAGCGGTGCTGAAAAGCAGCAACGAGTTTGTGGGGCTGAATCTCTTCCTGCGTGGAACCCAAAATTCCATGGGCGGAAGCGATCACGCTCCCTTCGGAAACGCCAAGGTACCCAGGGTGTTTTTCGGTGGCGCCATGACGGACGATTATCATCAGCCCAGCGATGAAGTCGACAGATGTTCATTTGAACAGATGCAGTCTTTTACCCGGATCTGCTACCTGACTGCAATGAAAATGGCTGGAATTTAAACCGGCTTAGTCGTCACTGCCGCCCAGCAAGCCGGAACGCAGCAAGAAATAGAGGAGAGTGGCAATGGCCGAGGCCGCCGCGGCAACGTATGTCATGGCGGCCGCATTCAAGACTCTGGCCACTGCCGCTCCCTCCTGATCTGAAACCATTCCGTATCGGGCGATCATCTGTTTGGCTCTTTTCGATGCATCAAACTCCACGGGCAGAGTGATCAACTGGAAGGCGACTACGACGGTAAACAGGATGATACCGACCTTGATCAGACCGAGCATATTCAGAAAAAAACCTGCCATGATGATGATCCAGGACATGTTGGAGCCGAACGATGCAAAGGGAACCATCATGTTTCTGAGCTGCAACGGAGCGTACTGCTGGGCATGCTGGACTGCGTGCCCGGTTTCGTGGGCCGCGATCCCGATTGCCGCAACCGAGGAGTTGCTGTAGACCTTTGAAGAGAGGCGGACAGCGCCTTTCATCGGATCGTAGTGATCGGAAAGAAATCCGTCATGCTGCTCCACCGAAATATGCTGCAGACCGTTTCGATCCAGAATCGCCCGGGCGACTTGAGCGCCGGTCAAGCCTGATCCTGAACGGACCTGTGAATATTTATTGAAGGCCTTCTTTACTGCGAAGGACGCCATCAGGGAGAGTATGAGCACCGGAATCATCAACATCCAGTACAAAGGATCGATATAATGAAACATGGTCACCTCCTTTTCAAGGGTTCACTATTATAGAATAGATGCGTTGTCTTTTCAAAACGTTTCAGTCTTCACATAAGTTTCATGATTGTGATCCACGAATGAAAAGACTGGTAACGTGTCTTCGAAAAAGGTATATTCTACAAATGGTTTGGGATGTAAAGAAGTTTATAGCAGTCGGATTTTTCTTGTCCGCGGTTTTCCACTTTTCCTGTGTCAAGGACCCAGGAGAAGTCAATCCGGTCGATCGGTCTCCCGATTCCATGACCACCACAGTGCAAAAAAACCTGAAGCTGCATATCATCAATGTTCAGTGGGGAGACAGTATCCTGATTGAAGGCCCCGATGGAACAACAGTGCTGATCGATGGGGGAAGCGCTTTATCCGGAATGAATGACGTCGTACCGTACCTGCGTGAAAATGAAATTCCGGACACCCTGGATTATATGATCGTGACCCATAAGCACGGAGATCACTATCAGGGTCTGATTCATATCATGGGTGATGGATTTGACGCGTTGAACATTCTGGATAACGGCAGCAACGAAACCTATGACCCTGTTTTTTACGATGCTGCAAATCGTACGTCTTCACAAGGAATAAGGGCGATTGAGGTGGGGCAGGTAATCGAATTGGGAGATCAGGCGAAAATCACCTGTGTTGCTGCAAATGGACAGGTGATCAATCATGGACAGGTCGATCGTGTGACAACCGAAAACGACCGATCTGTCTGTCTGCTTTTGCAGTATGGTGCTTTTGATTGCCTGCTGATGGGGGATGCCGGGGGAGGCTACGATCCGGATGTAGGACACTGCAGAAGAACCGCCGATATCGAGACTGCACTGATAAACGTTCTGATTTTCGGTGACGCGGACGTGTCTATTCCCGAGAACGGGATCGAGATCCTGAAAGTGGGGCATCACGGTGACTTCGGCAGCACCAATTCATACTTCATGAACAGTTTGAGCCCGATGATTTCCTGCATTTCTGTAGGAGAAAATGTGCCGCAAGGATTTGATCTGCCACATGTGGCCGTAGTGGATACTGTTCTCTTGGCCGGTTCTTCTGCAATCAAGGTACCGCCGACGATCGTGTTGCAGACGGATGAAGGGGATTCTCGATTTGCCACATCATTTTCCGGATATTGTGTCGGGGATATCGTTGTCTGCACGGACGGGAAGGAAATCTTTGAAATCTACGGTACCGGACGATTGCGGTACGGAACTGTCGATGAGCGAACTAGAGCCGGCATTCCTCGTTCAATTTCACTGAAATAGTGAGGAAACGATGCAGTCACCATGAAAATGCCTGGTCCAGCCTTCAGCCATATGGCTACGGCATGAGTTACCGATGCAGACGAACAGGATACGCTTTTTACAAATATTTTCTTCTTTCATATCAAACCACCATGCTGAATATAAAAGGGCCATGATCCGCCTGTCAAGAAGTCGGGTGCCGTCGAGGGCGATGAATACCGACGATTTTGCCAAATGATCCTGATATATTCTGAACAAAAGACTCTTGACAAGAGGCTGATATTTGGTTATTTTACCAAATATGAAAACATCTTGCGGTGAGAAAAAAAACAA
>CAYMND010000306.1:0-4051 GCA_964391685.1 uncultured Clostridia bacterium
GTACGAAATCAGTTCCGGCGAATGGGTGTCCAGGGGGAAGGCTTGGCTGCACAATGTAATCGCCTACAACCTCTCCATCTCCTGCAACCATTGCACAAAATGCATCTGCGAAGAGGTGTGCCCGGCTGAAGCATACCGTAGAGATGAAAACGGGGTGGTCTGGATTGACCCAAACCGATGCATGGGGTGTCAATATTGTGCCATGGCGTGCCCCTACAATGCCCCCCAATTCAATCCCCTGACCGGACGGATGGGCAAATGCGATTTCTGTCGAGATCGCCTCGAGAACGGCTTGGACCCCGTATGTGTACAGGCCTGCCCGATGCGGGTCATTTCATGGGGAGATCGAAATGAATTGGAAAAAAAATTTGGACCTGACGCTCAACTCTTTCCCTTGCCCCCGAAAGAGCTGACCGATCCCTCCTTACTGGTACACCCCCATCCGAATGCACTGAAAACCAACGCCTCTTTCGAAGAACTGGCAAATCCAGAAGAGGTGTAACGTGAACCGCACCCACAGGCCCCTCGTATTGTTCACTCTGATCGGCCAATGTGCTGTCGGCCTGGGTTGGTTTTTCAGTGGCATCCACCCTACCGCACCAGACTGCAAATGGAAAACAGCGGCTCCGTTCCTCCTGATGACTGTTGCTGTGCTTGTTTCGGCATTTCATCTGCATTATCCAAAAAACGCCTGGCGTTCTTTGAACAACTGGCGGCGTTCTCCCCTCAGCCAAGAGGCACTTGCCGCCATGATTTATTCCGCTATATTGGCCTTAGAATTTTTTTTTATTTTGTTTAATGACTTTTCGGCTCCACCCGTACTGTTTACCGGACTTCGTTTTATTTTCGGCTTTCTTTTCATTCTCTCCATGTCGAGACTCTATCTGCTGAGAACGGTTCCAATCTGGAAACGAGCTTCGACTCCGTTGTCTTTTTTTTCATCGGCACTGCTTCTGGGCCCTCTGTCGGCTACATGGATGCCCGTATACATTGAACAAAAACGGCTCTGGGTATTTCTCTCCATCGGCTTGATCCTGCGAATCCTTTCTTCGGAACTTCGCAAACAAAAACTTTCCTGCGCTGGAGCCATACAGCGATCCAGATACTTACCGCCAAAATGGATCATCACTCTAGCCAGTTCTTGGACAGTCTCCTTGGTCTTGATTCTGACTTTTTCCCTCAACCGGTTCCCCATAGGAGCCCCAATCAATCTTTTGGCTTTTCTTGCAATTGCCTTTTCCGAGCTCTTGTCCAGGATGTTGTTTTACAACAGTCACGGGCATGATCGATCTCTTTACCCTCCCGTGACTCCTTCGGTTTCCTCATGGGAAAAAGCCCTCGTTTCGGAGAATCCGGAAAATTCAGGCACGGATCGCTGACCGCTAGCGACTTGAAAATCGCGGACAGTATCCGGTATCGGAAAAAGAAGTGAAATCAAACCGTGAGCAAGATGACTGCCAGCAGGCCGAAAATCATCAGAAAGATTTTCCTTCGACCAATTTTTTCGCCAAACAACCATGCCCCAGCCAAGAAAGCCATTAAAACCGCACCTACATTGACAACCGGAAAAACCAGATATCCAGGAAGGTACTTCAAAGACAGCAGCAGGAAAAAAGTGGAGAAAAAATTGGGAATTCCCAAAACCATACCAAAACCGATATCGGCCATTTTGGGCTTTATCTTTCTAAGCCGAAGCAACAACCAGGACCAGACACCGGCGGAAGCAAAGAGGATGGTCAGAAAAGAACCATCGTTGACAACGGGAAAATTGCTCTTGAAAAATTTCATCCCCGTGTCGATCAACCCGAACAACAAAAACAACGAAAGAAGAATCCATGAAATTCTTTTCCCTTTTCCTTCCCAAAGAAAAATGATGATCAAGACCATAATCAATGCCGGCCAGTGATAGGGCTTCGGAGTCTCCCCCCACACCAGGATCGACAGGCTTGCCGGAACGGCCAGACTCAACCTTCCCATGGTAACGCTGGGGGTCACACCTTCGGTCGCAATCGCCTGCCCGTATAACAAAAACGCGGCCAGGAACAGAAATCCCAGGAACACCGCCAGCAATAGAACCTTGAGATTCAACCGGACATCGTCACCGAACCCCAGCCCCAAAGCCACGGCCATTGGATAATTTGACGCGATGATCACAAGGCTATCCCGTTTTTTTCGATCGCCGGCCTTGAGTAAGAGTACGATCAAAACCGAGGAAAAAAGCGATAAAAACAGGAACAGATATGGCATGGCCTATTCTAACACACTCAAAAGCAAACCTTCTCCATTTTTTTTCATCTTCACGATTATGAACGGGAACTTGTCCTTTCACACCGATTTACGGTAACATTACACTGATTCAATTCAGGAGGAACGACAATGTTGAAAAACAAAATCATCAGCATCACGTTTCTGTCCGTACTGCTGACTTTCTTGCCTTTGTCAACCTTGCCAGCAAACGCACAGGACAACCCTTTTTTCAAACCATTTACAGGGCCGTTCGCGACCATCCCTTTTGAAAACATCAAGCCAGAGCACTACCTTCCGGCTTTCAAAGAAGGGATGCGACTTGAATTGCAGGAGATTCAGAAAATAACGGACAATCCATTGCCCCCTTCGTTCGAGAATACCATCGTAGCCATGGATCGGACTGGGAAATTATTGGATGTTGTTTCGTCAGCTTTTTTCGGTGTCAATGGAGCCAACACGACTCCTGAACTGCAAAAATTGGCCAGAGAAGTATCGCCTCTCCTCTCCTCACATTCTTCCGCAATCAACCTGAACGAGAAACTGTTCAATCGTGTCAAGGCGGTGTATGATCAACGAGCGAAATTGAAACTGAATGACGAGCAGATGTATAAACTGGAAAGTGTTTATAAAGGATTTGTTCGCAGTGGCGCCCTTTTAAGTTCAGAAAATAAAGAGATTTTGAAAAAGATCAGCAATGACCTGTCGATCGAGTCGCTGAAATTCAGCCAAAATCTACTTGCAGAAACCAACGCTTCTTATATTGTAATAGAAAAACCGGAAGACCTTGCCGGCCTCAGCGAAGGCATCATTTCCATGGGCGCCGATAAAGCGAAAGAGTTGAAGCAGGAGGGGAAATGGATTTTCACGACTCAGCGATCCAGCTTCACACCGTTTATGCAATTTGCCGAAAATCGCGCTTTGAGAGAAGCCTTGTTCAGAGCCTACACAATGCGTGGAGATCGGGACAACGAGAATGACAACAAGGCTGTTTTTCAGAAAATTCTTTCCTTGAAGGGCGAAATGGCCCGCCTGCTCGGTTATGAGTCACCTGCTCATTTCTATCTTGAAACCCGGATGGCCAAAACCCCTCAAACAGTTGACGAGTTTCTTTTGAAACTCTGGTCTCCGGCTCTCAACCGTTCAAAAGCAGAATTGTCGGAAATGCAGCAGATCGCTGACCGGGAAAATCCTGGTACCAAGCTGGAACCATGGGACTGGTGGTTCTACGCAGAGAAACTTCGCAAAGAAAAATATGACCTTGACGACAATGTACTGAGACCGTATTTTTCCCTGGAAGCGGTAAAACAAGGAATTTTTTACCTGTGTCATCAATTGTACAGCATTCAATTCAAGCCTTGCCCAAAAGCCGAAAAATACCACCCGGATATCGAGGTGTACGAAGTCCTGGAAAAAAACGGAACTCATATCGGTTTACTTTATATGGATTTTTTCTTTCGATCAAGCAAGCGGGACGGAGCCTGGTCCGGCGGGTTCCGCAGTTCATACATTGAACAAGGAAAAAGAATCACCCCGCATTCGACCATTGTCTGCAACTTCACCCCTCCTACCGGAGACCAGCCCTCTCTTCTCAGCCTCGATGAAGCCGGAACTTTTTTCCATGAATTCGGCCATGCATTGAATTCACTTTTTTCCACCGGTGTTTTTAAGAATAGAAATGTACCTCGAGATTCGGTGGAGCTTCCATCTCAGATAATGGAACACTGGGCTTTCGAACCGGTTATGCTGAAACAATACGCAAAGCACTACAAGACGGGAATGATCATTCCAGATGATTTGATCAATA
>CAYMND010000307.1:0-4050 GCA_964391685.1 uncultured Clostridia bacterium
CTGGCCAGATCGAGGTTTTTCGATGTCTGCTGCTGGGCGGCCTCATCCTCCATCTCTACCAGGTTGTACACGCCCTGGGTGATATGGTCCAGATCGGCGGTGATCAACTGATCGACCTCTTTCTGAGCCAGTTCGTTGTATTTGCCGCTCTGCCAGACGGCCACCACCAGCATGACCAGAGCGGTGACGATGACGCTGCCGATTCCCAGCAGTCCGATGCTGACGCTGAGGCTTTGCTTACGGGCAGGCTTATCCATTGAATTTTACATGGTTCGTCATTTGAAGTTTTCGCATCAGAACGAATGATCCGGGCATATTCAAATATTGTACAGCTTTAGTACATTTTTCAACCGGCCTGCTCCTCATGGTGAAACCTTGCATCCGGATAACCGCGGCGGTATAAGGAAAGAAGACCCAGAGAAAAGTGTCCGTCGGAGGAAATCATGACAAAACAAGCCTGCTGGACGATGTTGTTCATTCTTATGGCCGCCGTGCCCCAGGTCATCCCGGCCGACCAGCTGGCCTGGAACACGAAGGAGGAGTGCCAAAGAGCCCTCAAGGAGTTGTCTCCAGGGGCGCTCCTCGTATCCTACTGTTCCGGCTGCCTCGATCCCGACACCATCGAGATCCGACGCATCATTTCCGCCGAGGTGGTTCACACCGGAAGCCAGGAATACCATGAAGTCATCGTCTCCTACCGTCGCCTCTACCGCTCGGTGAAACCGGTGAACGGGTATCATCTTCCGGACAGCATCGAGTACGAGCCGTTTCCGCTGGAAAAAGACAAGGGAGTGGAAGCGACGGGCCGGGAAGGCATCGATTTCGCCTACGTCTACGTCCACCTCCAGGGCGACATCTATGTCTGCCTGGGAAAGCTGCTCAACCTCTACTGCGAGGTGCCGGTGGTGCGCATCACCCTGCCCCGCACTCTTCTGGTCGAAATCGATCAAACGGAAGCTCCCGACTCTCCCTAACGATTTTAAAATTCAGCATAAAACGGCATAAAATAATGAAATATCGTAAAATAACAAGAAAAGAAAGTCATTGCGAAACGAACAAGACGCTGTCCAAAATGAGTCTGGAGGAATTGTGGCGTCTGTTTCCGATTTTCCTCACGGAACATCAGGAAAGTTGGGAACAATGGTACGGCGACGAACTCGAATTTCTGTCCGGCTTATTGCCCGGAAAAGGCGTCCATCGGATCACTCACATCGGCAGCACGGCGGTAAAGAGAATATGGGCGAAACCGATTGTCGACATTTTGCTGGAAATTGATCCGGATTGCGATATGAACAATGTCAGGGAAATTCTGACAAGTCATGGCTACATCTGCATGTCGGAAGAAAAAAGTCGGAAAACTTTCAACAAAGGCTATACGGAAAACGGCTTCGCCGAAAGAGTATACCATCTGCACCTCCGTTATTCGGGCGACAACGACGAACTGTATTTCCGGGATTATTTGATCGAAAACCCGGAAATCGCCGAAGAATATGAAAAAGTAAAACTGGATCTGTGGCGGAAATACGAGTACGACCGCGACGGATACACGCAGCAGAAAACGGAATTCGTGAAAAGGATCACCAGGCAGGCCAAAGAGAAATACGGGAACCGGTATTGACTCATGGTTGACGATGCGGCACAAAAAACCGGTGATCGTCACCGCATGAAAGAACATGGGGTAAGGCACCCGGACGGTTTGATGGCCAAATATGTCGAGTATAAATTGACGAGCTGAAACGAACGGCCGATTTTCAACGTATTCCAAAAAGGAAAGGAGACGGACATGAGAAAAGCCCTGATTTTGGTAGACCTTCAGAACGACTATTTCCCCGGCGGCAGTATGGAGCTTTCGAATATCGAAAAATCCGCAGCGAATGCTCAATTGCTTCTGAACCGGTTCAGAGAAGAAAACGGACGGATCGTTCACATCCAGCATATCTCCGCCCGGCCGGACGCGACATTCTTCCTCCCGGGAACCCGGGGCGCGGAGATACATGAGATGCTGGCACCCCATGAAGGCGAGCCTCGGATGTTCACGCGGCGTTCATGGCGGCGTTGTCCGTACCCTACGCCCGGATATCCGCCACCCAGGAAATCTTGAAAATCCCGGTATCGACAGAGTATAAACAAGGAGGTTCCACATCATGAACTGGGTAATCATCAACGGAAGCCCCCGGAAGAACGGGAATACGAACTTTGTATGCGAACAATTGAAGAATATACTGAGCGACAAAAACGACCATGTTTTTATATTTCCCGTATACGCCAGGAAAGTTCACCCATGCATCGATTGTCGCGGCTGCAAGAGGGACAATCTGGACTGCATCGTTACCGATGATATGCAGGAATTGTACAAGGAAATGGAGAACGCCGACATCATCGTGTTTGCCAGCCCCATTTATTGGTCGGGTGTGACCGGTCCGATGAAAAACATCGTCGACAGAATGAGACCGTATTATCAAAACAGAAAGCTGAAAGGGAAAAAGGCATGGGTTGTCTCTATTGGAGCCAGTGCGGATTCGGAAAGCGATTTGATCGAGGCCATGTACGAAAGAGTATCGAACGCCCTGGGCATGAAGATGCTGAAAACAACACGGATCACCGGTTTCGATGAAGATGACGTCCGGAAATCCGGATACAGAATGGAAGACGAACTGGCGAACCGGGAAGTGTCGACTGATTGAATTCAATCGAATTCCTGATCTGGCATAATGCACAGAAACGCGTAAAATCATGACCATGATGAGAATTATCCTCTTCGGGTTCGTCCTGACGGCATGTATCGCCCAGGGGTGTTCGCCAAAACACGCTCCTGAAAAACCTCACCCCGCCTCCCGTACGTTGTCTTTTCTCCATGGTGAATGGATAACGGACCTGCGGCATGAAACAGTTGGTGAAGACCATGCGGATCCATGCGGAGTTCATGAACGGAGGCCTCTATCGAGTGAAGACTACTTCGAGATCGATGATCACAAGCTGCTGATCCTCACCGGTCTCCCCGACTACCTGTGTACCGGGTCCAACAGCTTCGTACCCATCGTGGTGACCTTCGACGGGAAGATGACCCGGGGGAAGAGACTGACCGGCGCACCGTCATTTCTGATCCGGGATCCGCAACGGACACTGTGGCTGGTATCGCAATGGATCATCGAAGGAACCTATCCCATGCTGTATTGCAGTCAAAACGGAACGGACTGGACGGAGATCCTTCTACCGGAAGGCAGAAATACAGATAGCGGCTTCGAATATCTCGACGAAATCTGTTTTTTCCAGAATGAGATCCGGCTCCGGTTCCGCGACGAAGAAGAAGAGACCGGCCATACCGAATGTTGGAGCGCCCCGGTTGAAAGCATTGTTTTCAACCCGGTTTGGAAACGGCTCCGCCATGAAGATTTTGAATCCCGGCAATGCAGCGGAACGGTTGTGACCCGGGAGAACTGGTCCCGGAAGGAAAACGCCGATGACATACATTTCCTGCACCCTCACAGTCAATTTGAAATCATCTTTCCCAGATGGTTGTGACCCGAAGAATACATGATGACCGTAAGACACGCCACCCTGGATGAAAAGCAGAAAACATACGAATGGCTCTGCCTGTTCTCCCGGGAGCGAAACACAACAGACCGAATTTCCATTTTCTTTCATTTCCCCGGAATCCTATAGTATAATTCGTGTCATGGGGGGCTCCATTGCATGCCCTATCCGGACACAACGTCTATCAGGAGAAAGCAATGAACAAACAATCCTCGTCTTCGGATCGATTCGCCAGTCTGAAAACCACCGCCGATGAATTGAAGAAGGCGTTTAAAGAATGCGACAGCGAAAAAATCGAAGCACTCGTCTGTGATGAATATCAGGGAATCAACATCTACGGAAACTTCGAAAGCAAACAGGATATTCTGGATCATTACATCCCCGAATGGATCACGATCACCGAATACACCACGGACTACGAACAATACGAAGTGGTCGGTGAAATCGGAATCGTTACCGGCAGCGGAAGAATTTCCGGTCGCTTCGAAGAGCTTGCGTTCCAGCACGAAATCATGT
>CAYMND010000308.1:0-4042 GCA_964391685.1 uncultured Clostridia bacterium
ATGTCTCTGCTGCTGATGGCATCGATCATCTTCTTTCTGAGCCCCGGGATCGACTTCATCGCCGATTATGACCCCAATCTGGCCATCCGAGTCATTGCGTCCTATCTAAGCATTTTCATTTTCGCTTATACCATGGAATACACCCGCAAACTGATTTACAAAAGGCTCTCCGAAAGCAACGAAAATCTCGAGAAAGCCGACAGGGAAAACAAGAAGCTCATTGACGACCTGAAGAAGACCCTGATGGAAATCGACCAGTTGCGCGGCATTGTCCCCATCTGCGCCAACTGCAAAAAGATCCGCAACGACGAAGGGTATTGGGAACAGGTGGAACGATACATTTCCTCAAAATCCAAAGCCAAATTCAGCCACGGAATCTGCCCGGATTGTGCCAAAAAGCTCTACGGAGAATACCTGGAACCCCCGGAGAAGCGGAAGGACAGGTAGAATTTTCCTGAATTTCGGTTATCCCTTTCAGTGATGGGCAATCAGCCGCAACAGCTCGAGGCCGAAGCGATCTGTTTTCTTTTGGCCGATCCCTTTCACTTCGAGCAGCTCATCCAGTGATTCCGGACGCTGAAGCGCCAGTGAATCCACCGCCTGATTCGACAGAATCATGTAGGCAGGACATCCTTCCTTTTCAGACATCTCCCTGCGCCAGGCTTTGATCCTGGCGACAAGGCGATGGTCAACTTCGCCGCAGGCGATGTCGATGGGTGCAGCAGGAGTATCCTGTTTCAAATCGATCTGCTCTCCCCTTTTTTCCCCCATCCTCGCTTCAAGATGCGCCATCACCCTGAACCCGCCCTCGGCCGCTTTCAGGCAGGCTCGATGGGTTTCTGCCAGTTTGATGCATTTTTCTCGGGTCTCCCGGAATAATTTCACCGCAGCCTTGTTTCTGCCATGGGAATCAACACTCAAGAGCGGTTCGATGAGCGTCTCTTCCAATACAGTCCGGTACTGGCCGCAGGCCTGAGCAATGCGTGCCTGCGCAGAGGGATCGCTCTCGATATCGCATTGATCGGGGATACCGGCAAAAATCGCTTGTTTTTCTTCCAGGGCCGGATAAAACAGGTCGCGGTTGACCCCCGCCACAATTTCTTCCAAAAAACCGTCAGAAGTATGCTTCAACAGATCCTTGTGCTCTCCGGCGATTTTGGCCAGAAAATAAAGTTTGGATCGTTCTGCCGTAAAATCGAACAGCTCACTCACCAGATTGCGTTGATAAAGCAGGCTGGCTGTCTGAATGGAAAACGGATCCGGCGCCCGGGTCGCCGATTCTTCAACAAAACGGTCCAGCTCCGGATCCCTGAAGAGACAACGGGATGTGATCACCGAACGCAAAACGAGACCTTCCAGCGTCTTGCAGCGGCTCAAGGCCACGTACACCTGCCCGAACGCGAAAGCAGAACCGGCATCTACAACAGCCTTTTCGAAGGTTAGGCCCTGACTTTTGTGGATGGTAATCGCCCAGGCCAGTTTGAAAGGCACCTGCGCAAAACTGCCGATGACCTTTTCGGAAATCACTCCTGACGGTTCATCCATTTCGTATTTGATGTTCTCCCAGATCTCGCAGCCGACGGTGATCGTCTCCTCTTCCCCGGGACATCGGACTTCCACGAGATCATCGTTCAATCCGACGACAATGCCGATCTTTCCGTTGTAGTACTTCTTCTCGAACCCCATGTCGTTCTTGCAGAACATGACCTGCGCTCCGATTTTCAGTTGAAGAAGCGGTTCGGTGGGGTAGATGTATTCCGGAAAATCCCCGGAAACCACGGCTTTAAACACCTTCGTATTCCCTGGCAACATGGAGAGTTTCCTCTCGTTGATGCCGACAGCCTGGTAGTTGTGCGTCGTCAGCGTGATGTACCCTTCTTTGTCGGGAGGTGAGAAACCGGGTTTGTATCGCTTCAGCAACATCTCGGTGCCGATTTCGTCCAGACGGTTTTCACGGATCCGGTTCAGCAGGTCGATAAAGAACGGGTCCTTCTGGCGATAGACTTTCTGCAGATCGATGCAGAAATATTCCGTAGCCTGAAGAGCCCGGCTGTTGAAAAAGAAGGGACCGTCATAGTATTCTTCCAGGATCTGCTTGTCTTCATCGGTAACCACCGGCGCCAGCTGCAGAAGGTCACCGATCATCAGCAGCTGGACGCCGCCGAACGGCCGTCCTGGATCTCTGTAGCGCCGCAGAACATCGTCCACTCCGTCGAGAAGATCGGCGCGCACCATACTGATTTCATCAATGATCATCAGATCCAGGTTTCGGATGATCTCCATCTTCTGCCGGCTGAATCGGAATCCCCTCCTTTGAGCCGGATCGAATCCCTCTGCATCCGGATGATCGGACAGGTATCGCCCCGGGATCTTGGGACCGAAAGAAAGCTGAAAGAAGGAATGGATGGTGACTCCGCCGGCGTTCAAGGCGGCGACACCGGTGGGAGCGACCACAATCATCCTTTTCGGCAGGGACGCTTTGAGAAGCCTGAGAAACGTCGTCTTACCGGTTCCCGCCTTCCCGGTCAGAAAAAGATTCCGGTTGGTGGACAGTATGAGATCGTAGGCCAGTTTCAGCTGAGAATTGTCATTGTCAAACAGGGATGCGCTCTCCATCACAACACTTAGTGCTCCTTGACGATCACCGGCAGTTCGACACCGTATTTTACATCCACCAGTTCGATCTTCAACGTCGAGTCGGTCAGTGAAACCGGCAAGCGCTCACTCCCCGAAAATCCGACGATTCTGACTTCCTGAACTTCTGGATGACCGGCAGCTCCCAATACCAGAGCAATGATCACAGCCAGCATGAAACCGATGAGAAAACTTTTCACATCCATTGACTTATCCATCGTGCCACCTCTTTTCAAGACTTGTATTGTATTCACTCCATTTTACCACAACTCACCGTCTACAATCATAACATATCGGACACGGAATATTTTTTGTAAAACCCTCATCATTCCTTGACATTTCCAGCCGCATCTGATAATCTTGCAATTGCCTGGGTCTATAGCTCAACGGCTAGAGCTTCCGGCTCATAACCGGTCGGTTCCAGGTTCGAATCCTGGTAGACCCAAATTTCACCTGCGAGGACAACCTTGAAAGAAGGACTCGAAAAACTCTTTCGTCTCCAGCAATTGGATGACGCCATCAAGTCGCATCAAACACAACTCAAACAGCTCCCCCAAACGATCCTTGAAATTGAACATGAACGGGACAGCAAGAAGGAAATGATCGAAACCTCCAAAAGCAAGCTGGCCGAAAATCTCAAAGCCCGGGAAAAGTATGAAAAGGAGATCCAACTCGTAAAGGAGAAGATCAAGAAGTACAAGGAGCAGATGACCAAGGCCACCAGCAACAAAGAGTATCAGGGCTTCATGGCTGAAATCCGCTACGAGGAGGAGAGCATTCAGAAGATCGAGGAAAAGATCATCGAAAAGATGCTCGAATCCGATGAGATCTTGGGAGAAATTCGCAACAGTGAAGCAGAGTTCGCTCAGATTGCAGACGGGTACAACGAGAAAATCGCCGCCCTGCAGCAACAGATCACCGAAATCGAGAAAAAGATCGAAGAGACTTCCCGGAACCGTCAGTTCGTACACGACGATGTTCCGCCCCCATTTCTGAAGATTTACGAAAATCTTTTCATGAAGAAAGCAGGGAAAGTGGTCTCGAAGGTGGAAAGCGACTTCTGCGGGGTTTGCAATGTAAAAATCCGCCCCCAGATCCTCAGTGAACTGGTCACTTCCAGTGACATCCAGGTCTGTGAAAACTGCGGCAGAATTCTTTTCAAAGTCTCTCCGACCAAAGACGCTTCCCCCGGAAAAGACGACTAGGGGAAATTGTGCTCCGGATTGCCCGGCGATAATGAATCAGAAAGCCGTCAATTTCGGGAAACTGTAAAAGAGGTATAATTTCATGCCGAAACGATTTGATCCAGATCAATTGAAAGAATTTTCCAGAAAAGTTCGGATATCGATTATCGAGATGCTAACCGAATCCGCATCCGGTCATCCCGGCGGATCCTTGTCCATCGCCG
>CAYMND010000309.1:0-4038 GCA_964391685.1 uncultured Clostridia bacterium
CGAATCCGCTGACCAGACCCAATCCGTTAAAATCAGAAGAAGTACCGTTGAAATGTCCGCTGCTGATCCAACCCGGACGGCTGAACAGCGGGAGTTTTAGAAAACGCTGAACAAAAGCCAGCGATGCGGATATGAAAAATCCGTATATCAAAGGGAAATAGAAATTTTTCGTGGTGATATCCAGTGTCTTTTTCAAGCCGGACATCAATGGAGCCAATCCATAGAGACAAAGAGTCAGTAGCGGAAATAAAATAGAAAAGGAAATTCTGTCTCCGGCAGGAGAAGTCGGAATGTTCGGAAACAATTGCCTGGCATTTTCTCCAAAAGTCGACCATCTGAGGAGCAGGAAAATGGTGCCTATGACCATAATAATCAGAAAAAGAATGTATCGTTTGAAAAAGGGCTGGCTGATACATTCATGAAAGGTCTGAGGACGGGAAAAAGCCAGACCCGCAATGATCATGAGTAGAACGGGCAGATAGTTGAAAGGAAACTGCGGGGAGATTAGTGCGGGCAGGGCGCCGACTGTGGTGATGGAAAGGAGGAGGAGATAACGTGCCGGTATGACACCGATACGTCCGATGATGAAAGAAAAGGTTAGTACTGCGGGCAGAAAAAAGCTTGTTCCCATCAATAACATGGCTATAATGAATTCAGTGATTGCGAGCAGAGCAACAAATAGTGAGTACAATGCCCCGTTCCGTTTGCGCCGGACGTTTCCAAGACTGGCGGATATCATGAAGGCACGATAACAAACGGAATGGGCCAAGTCAATATGGTATAGTGAAAAGAACAGGGTTGTTGTGCTATACTTTTTCAGGAATGAGAAATATAGTCATACTATTCATGTCTCTTTTTTTTCTGCTGGGATTTGCAGAAGTTCGGATGAAAACCCAGGATGCCCGGCGAGTGGATATCGTCTGGCGTGTTGAAGTCTATCTGCATTTTTTCGGAACGATTGGAAAAGGTGAACAGTCATCCCGCTTCGATTTCGAAATGGCTCAGATCTTGAGTATGGCCCGTGATAATGGTGACTATCTGTTTGCCGATGCTTCGATGCCTGTGTGTCGGGGAAAGTTCCAAAAAAGCGAAGTAGAAGAAAAAACCTGGACCGACAAGGATGAAGTGCCTCTCGAACCCAGGCTCTACTATATGGATCGCGACAATGGGAGGTGTTATCTACCGCTGGTCATTCAGGAACGTTCATGGCCGGGAGCACTGCCTCATCTGGTTATGCCGAGAAGTGCAGAGGCTCGCTTCGTAAAAGACGGTGTGCCCTATCGGCGCCACCTGATCCGGGGAGACAATCGTATTGAGCTGGTTGAAGATAGACTTTTTGATCCTGGCCCCCTGGTTATGAAAATCGATTGGCAATGGGAAAGGGAACATAAAGGAGTTCTGGAGTGTCATCACCTTTCAGGGGAATTTCGTTTCATCCGTGAAGAGAAAACTTTGTATTAACCGATGATCGGAGTGGTTTAATGCTTGTATATCTCAAGGTGCAGAACTTGGCGGTAGTGGAAAAGGTTGTGCTTCGGTTCGAGGAGGGTTTTAATGTCCTGACCGGGGAAACTGGTGCCGGGAAATCCATCCTGATCGACGCCTTGAACTTGCTGTTGAACAAGCGTCTGCCACGGGAGGGGCAGCGTGATCCCGGTCAGCCGATTGTTGTGGAAGCATTGTTTGCATACGGTGATGAGGAGATGGTGTTGCGTCGTGAAGTCAGCTCAGGGCGTTCCCTTTGCTTTATCAACAATGAGGCCGTACCGTTCAACCTTCTGCAGGGTGAAGCCGTGAACTGGCTCAATATTTATGGGCAGCGGGATCATCTCTTTCTGCTCGAACCAGGAAATCATCTCAGTTACCTGGATCAGTTTTGTGGTAAGGAACTTCCACAGGAAGAATTGAAAGAGTCTTATGAGAAAGTCCGCTCGGCACTTACAGAACTGAATCGTTTGAAAGAGGAGAAACGTGGAGCCGAGAACCGTCGGGAACTGTTGGCTTTCCAAATCCGGGAATTGGAGCAGCTGGATCTGCGCCGTGGCGAGGAAGATGATTTGGAAGCAAAAGTCAAGATTATGGCTTCGGCAGAAGAAATCGCACAGAAAACTTCTGCCATACTGTATGATTTTTATGACAGTGAACATTCTGTTTACTCTCTTATGGCCAGGCATGAAGTCAAGTGGTCTTCTTTGAGAGAGTTGTTTCCAAGAGAAGAATCCATGTTCGAGGTGTTGGACCGTTTTTACGGAATCCTGCCTGATTTTGCCTCATTCCTCCGTGAACTCGGTGATACCGTCGAGTATGATGAGAAGGATCTGAACAATATGCAGGAAAGATTGGCAAAATTGTCGCAGTTCAAGAAGAAGTATCTTACTTCTCTTGATGGTTTGATCGATCGCCTGGATTCGATGCACCGGGAATCCGATGAACTGGAAAATTTGGATTTTTCTTTACTGGAAGCGGAAAGGGAGGTGCAGAAGAAACTGGAGGCGTACGCCCAGGTTCATCGGCGCTGCAGGCATGTGCGTCAGATAGGAGCAGAAAGGCTGTCTAAGGCTGTTGTGTCTGAACTGAAAGGGCTGGCCATGCCGAAAGGAGAGTTTCTGGTTCATTTCGAGCTCAATGAACCCAATGTCGGAAATATTACTCCGTTTGGATGTGACGAGCTGGAATTCCATTTCAGTTCCAATCCCGGACAGCCACCGGGACCGATTCGGGATATCGCTTCCGGTGGAGAGCTCTCGCGATTGATGCTGATACTGAAGGCCCTGTCTCCGACAGAAGGGAGAACCTGTTACGTTTTTGACGAGATTGACACTGGTGTGGGAGGCAAAACGGCCGAGTTTGTCGGTGCCAGACTCAAGGAGATCGCGCGCACCAATCAAGTGCTTAGCATCAGCCATTTGCCGCAGATCGCCGCCTGTGCAACCAACCATTTTCTAGTGGAGAAGCATTTCGAGAAGGATCAGACTTTCAGCTCAGTCAGGCGACTGGATGAAACGGAGAGGGTGGAGGAGATTGGGCGACTGATGGCTGGCAGCAGCAGCGGAGAATCGGTGATGCAGGCGGCCAGGGGGCTGCTTGAACGCAACCGAGCCTGAATAATATATTGTTGTGGACAGAACGGTTTCTGGAAGTTACCCTAATTCAATGTGCAGTTTCGATGTGAAACGGAACTGTGGTAATATTGCCGATGCGTAAAAAAGTACTGCTATTGCTTTTTGTGCTTCTAACAGGGCCGGTGTTTTCCTATGTCGGGCCGGGAGCGGGTTTTGCATTCGTTGGATCTTTTCTGTTTGTTTTTGTGGCTTTTTTCCTGGCGATCATCAATTTCCTGACCTTCCCGGTTCGCGCCCTCATTCGTTTCCTCAGACGCCTCGGAGTTCATCGGAAGGCTCTTTATAAAAGGGTGATCATTGTCGGCTTTGACGGTATGGATTATCGGCTTTTACGAAAATGGCTGGAGGAAAGAGGCGAAAAACTCCCGAATTTTCAACAACTTGCTGAAAAAGGAAGTTTTGCTCCTCTCTGGAGCACTGAACCGCCCATATCTCCGGTCGCATGGTCAACCTTCAGTACCGGTGCCAATCCAGGCAAGCACAACATCTTTGATTTTTTAACAACGGATCGAAAGACTTATATGCCGAAGATGGCCGGCTCCGAGATCATTCCTCCCCGACGTTTTATCGGGTTCGGTCGCTGGCGATTTCCGCTGCAGAAACCGCGTATTGAATTGCGCAGAAAAAGCGTCAGCTTTTGGAAACTGGTTGCTGACAAAGGGATTTTGACCACCGTATTGCGTGTCCCCTTCACATTTCCTCCGGAACGATTCAGAGGGCAGATGCTTTCAGGCCTTGGCACGCCTGACCTTCGAGGTACTCAAGGCAGTTTCACTGCGTATGAGGCCGAACGGAGGGCAAAGGGCGGATATGAGGTGAGTGACGGGATTTGTGAAGTATTGACCGATATGGGAGATGGACGACACCGAGGTGTTCTCGATGGTCCCGAGCATCCGTTTTCCAGTAAAAAGAAGGT
>CAYMND010000310.1:0-4035 GCA_964391685.1 uncultured Clostridia bacterium
AATTGGCTCGTCTACTGGGAAAATCCTGCACGGTGAACATGTCCTACGGACCGTCGTATCCGTTTCACTACATGTCACTGTGGCCGGACAGATATCCGGCGGACAATACCAGTATTGCGGCCCAGTTTTTCTATATCATAAACTACATGTACGGTCCGGGACACATTCCGGTGAAATCCGCCGGCAACAACGGGCACTGGAACACCTATACCGGTTCGACCCCGAAGGCGACCAGCGGCTACCATATCCAGGGTCAGTTGTCGGGCAGCCAATCGGTGAGCCACACGATGACCTGGGCCAACTGGCCGTACTACTGGGTTTCCTGGGGTTATGGCCCTCCTTCGGCAAATGATTTTCCGAAGGCCAGAATCGGCATCTGGTATACCGGTCCCATCAGCATCACCCTGGTCTCACCGGACGGCCATGCCATCGGTCCTGTAGTTCACGGGACTTCCGGGTCTGTTTCGGATTTGGTTGCCCATGATGGAAAGGTCAATTATGAATTGAATAATCCTCTCGCATACAATGGCTGTTATTACGGAATCTTGGAGCTGTAATACGATGAGGATCCGGTGGCCAGCCCGATCCAAGGGGACTGGCAGATCATCGTCCGCGCGGCCGGGAGCGCCGGTACGGTCAGTTATGATATGTGGACAGCGGATTGGGATGTTTATTTTGACACTGAATACCTGATGCCCAATGCGGCGATTTACAATAAGTTCACCGGGAACTACTCCCATTCCAAGTACATCATCCACGAAGGAGCCTCCGATTACCTGATCACTGTGGGCAATTTCTGCACCCGGGACAACTGGACCGACGTGGACGGCAACCACTGGAGTTACGTGAAGAAACCCATTGTCGGCCAGATCAACGACAGCTCCTCTCCGGGGCCCGCCCGAGACGGAAGGATGAAACCCGACATCGCCGCCCCGGGTTCGATCATCGTTTCGGCCTGGTCCAAGGATTGCTCGTACGGCGACCTCTACAAACCCGATGCCAGTCACATGACCATGTCCGGCACCTCCATGTCCTCCCCCCACGTCACCGGCGGCGTGGCCCTGATGCTGCAGAAGAACCGCAACTACACCGTTCCCAGCCTGCGCAGCACCATCGGCCGCTGGGCCCATCACGACTGGTTCACCGACACCGGCAGCGCCAACGCCTGGGGCTACGGCAAGTTCAACCTCCGGCCCCTCAATTCGGCGCCGGTGGCGGTGATCACCGTGGACAAGACCGAGATCGTTCTGGATGACATGGAGTACACGGTGAACTTCGACGGCAGCGGTTCGAGCGATCCGGAAGGATTCGACCTGACCTATACCTTCAGCTACGAGGCCCTCCCCCTGGATGACGGCGCGGCCCCTTCGGCGGAAACCTTCACCAGTTCGGGCAGCACAGCCGTGCTGGAAGTCGACCCCAATGTGGAAGGACGCTACCGGGCCAGCCTGAAGGTCAACGACGGCCTGGCGGACAGCGAGACCGTCTGGTCTTCGTACGTGGAGACCCGCTTCTATCCGATCCTGCCGCCGGTCAACCTGACGGTGACCCGCACCGAGAACGACCTGATCCTGTTCAAGGAGTACATCAACACCGTCACATGGGAGGCCAATCCCGAGAACAAGTCCAAGGTGGACCATTACATCCTCTACGTGAAGGAGAAAGGCGCCGACGACAGCACCTACATCCAGCTGGATACCTACCTGCCCACCGCCACGCTGAAATATGAAAAGAAAGGCCTGACCAAGGACGAGCTCTACACCTACAAGGTGGTGGCCGTGAACATGCGCGGCGTGGTCAGCGATCCGGTCGTGGCCGGCAACTAAGGAGATTGAACGATGCGTAAACTTTTGATTCTGACTGTGGTGATCATGACGGCCCTGAGCCTGGGCGCCGTCTCCGTCGACCTGGGGCTCTCCTACGGAGGCCGAAATCTGGCCGATGACGATTTCAAGGACATCTTCGGTAACGGCAACGTCTTCTGCCCCGAACTTTCGGTCAATGTGTTCAAGGGGCTGACCCTGGGTGTATTGATGGAAACCGGATACGACAAGGACGGTCAGCTGGGCAACGTGATCGCCTATAAGAGCAACCTCAAGGTGTCGGGCTTCGAGGCCTTCATCGGCTACACCCTGGACCTGAAGCGGTTTCACCCCTTCATCCGCCTGGGCTACGGTTCCTACAAGTACGAGCAGACCATCGACGCCACCCACCTGCCTTCGGAATACACCAATCTGGAGGAGACCAAGAGCGTAGTTACCTACGGCGGCGGCATCAAGGTCGACCTGATCGCCGGACTCTACCTGGGCGGCCAGGTCCGCTACGTGCCGATGAAGCTGACGCCGGTGGAAAATGAGATCGATCTGGGCGGCCTGCGCTACCTGGTCACGGTGGGCTACCGCTTCGATTTCAAGAAGAAAGAATAAGACAGAACGTAAATCGATCAGAGGCAGCGGGTGATCAAGACCCGCTGCCTTTTTTTTAAGGTGGTCCGGTATGAAAAGAGCTGTTGTCGCTGTATTTTTTCTTTATTCGTCCCTATTCCTTTCGGGAGCCGAAGCCCGGTTGCTGTGGAAACACAATCTGTTGGTGGAGATCGCCGGCGGACCGGCAATTTTCGATGATCATGCGGCGGCAGTGACCCGCAACGGTGCCCTGTTCGTCTTCGATCATGAAGGAAAATTGCTGTGGCAGAAGGATCTCAAGGTTCCTCTGGTTGCCGCTCCCAGTTACGACGGGAACGGCGGGCTCTGGCTGGCCGATCTCTTCGGCGGAGTTCACCTGGTTTCTCCCGGAGGTGAATCCAGGCAGCTGTTCAAGGGGGACAGGCCCTTCCGGGCCCCGCCGCTGCAGGGAGACGGTTTTGTCATCGTTTGTGACGAAGAAGGTGTCATGATCTGGATCGACCGGGATAGCGGCAAAGTACTCCAGAGCGTGAAGCTGGGAGCACCGGTCTTTTCCGGGGGACTCATCCTGGCCGACGGTGAGGTCCTGCAGCCCAGCAAGGATTACAAGGTGTTCCGGATCAATTCCGCCGGAGAGAAACGGATCTGGTTTTCCGGCGCCGGTGTCATCTTCTCCAGTCCGGCACCTTTCGGTGACGATCTGATCGCCCTGACCTCCATGGACCACCATCTCTATCTTATAAAGTCCGACGGTACGGCCCGGTTCCGCTTCAAGACCCGGCGCTGGGTCATCGCCTCGCCGGTGATCGACGAGAGCGGCCGTATCTATTTCGGAAGTTACGACCAGTGCTTCTACGCCGTGGAGCCCGGCGGGAAGATGGCCTGGAGGGTGAAGGGGCAGGGGGGATTCAACGCCGTTCCGGTGATCGATGACAACGGGAATGTGTACAGCGGGGACGGTTCCGGCCGGGTCTACGCTTTCAGCCGCAATGGAAGCACCCGATGGCAGTACCGAACCGGGGACTACGTGCGTTCCGCCCTGGCCCTGTTTCCGGACCGGGCGGTGCTGCTGGTCCCTTCTCTGGATGGTTTTCTCTACGCTTTCCAGGCCGAGGCGCCCTTGTCGAAAAAGGCGGTCTGGCCGTGCTACCTGGGAGACGAGCGCAACAGTGGAAGGGAGAAGAAGTGACGGGTGACCGCACCCTCTTTGTTCCCCCTGAATGGAAAGGGGGAATATGGGGGGAAGGTCGCTAAGGAGTAATTTTTTCCGAATCCCGAATCCCTAATCCCAAATCCCGAATCCCGTATCCCGTAAATATCATTTCTTTAAAAAAAAAGGCATCCCGTTTAATTTTCTTCGGAAAACAGTCTCATGCCGTCGTCGGGTCTTGCAAGTTGTCGTGGCCTCTCATACAATCTATTTTCTAAATGATGAAACCGAGATGAGGAGGCAACATGGCAGGATTCGAAGGAACCAAATGGGCGTCGAAACAGGGACTTTACCGGCTGAAAACGGGGGAATTTCAGGTCAATCCGGCTCAGGACAAAGTATTCGCCGTTTCGCGTTCGATACATTACGGTCTGTTTCTGGCGTTTGAAGGGATCCGTTTTTTCGCCCGGAAAGAAGAAG
>CAYMND010000311.1:0-4023 GCA_964391685.1 uncultured Clostridia bacterium
CGCAGGGCCGAAAGTAGTTTTTCCGGAAGGATGTTGCCGTGATTCTCCATTTCCCTTTCGGCGTCCTCGATTCTGCCGGTCATGATCAGCGCCTTGATCCGTTCCATCCGGAAATCGGAACGGTCGGCCGCAACGACCGGAAGGGAAGCGAACCGCTCCAGGGCCTTTTCCGGGGTGGAGCAGTGGTTGAGTGCACGGATCTCCAGCAGTTTCAGCGTCTCACTGTCCGGAAACCGTTCCAGCCCCCGGCGGGCGTAATCCAGGGCCCTCGGCCATTGCCCCGTTTCGGCGGCGCTCAGGGCCAGTACGATGCGGAAATCCAGAATGTCCGGATATTTTCGGATGAGATCGTAGGCGATACGGAGACGTTCTGCAGCCGTATCGACCAGTGACAACAGGTAGTAGCCGTTCTGGATAGAAGGGGCTGCTGCGAAGTCCTTCCGGATCATTTCCCGGTAAAGGCGGTCTTTCTCCTCCTGTTCTTCGGGGCTGCGGCCGGTGTCGATCCATCCCAGATGATATATTGGAATGTCGGTGATTCTCGAGTTGTAGCCGGCGGTATGCAATGAATGGCCGACCACCTCGTGAACGGCGCCCTGAAAGCGAACCCTGGGATCGTTGCGGAAAATGCGGATCAGTCTGGATACGGTATATTTTTGGGCCATACGGCAAAATGGTTCGGGTAGGTTCCGGGCCGGCAGCCAGTCAGAATTCTGTGGATGAAAACCAAGATTGATCTGGCACAGGGAGAGTCCACCGAAGTCGCCGTCGGAAAGCAGCTGAACCGCTCTCTCCAGATCCTCCGAAAGAAGGATTTCATCGATGTCGAGTACGCAGATATAGGGCTTGGCGGCCAGTCCGAGGGAGTGGTTCCGGGCTTCGCTGAAATTCCCGGTCCAGGGAAACGAATGGTGTGTCAGACCGGCCGAATCGATGATGTCATTGGATTGGTCGTCAGAGCCGGTATCCACCAGGATGATTTCTCCGAAAAGGTTCCGGTGGTGTTCGAGAAAAGACGGCAGCAGTCGTTCTTCGTTGCGGTAGATGGAACAAAGACTGATATCGCCGGGAGTGATCATGACAGTTCCTCCAGCAGCGGGCGAAGCAGGAGGGGCATGGGGTAACGCCGGGCGAACAGATGGTGGTTCCGCCGGGATAGATCAACCAGCTCCTGCCGGTCGCCCAGCAGACGGGTGCATTGATCCGGAAGATCTTCGTACAGTGCGGTTTTCAGTCCGATATCCGGCCAGGGCATGGCAGGAGAGGATTCGCTGAGGACGGCGACCTGATTGCTCAGCAAGTGGCTGACCCGGACCGACTCGAACTGCTGGGCAGGGTAGTGGTGGATATTGATCACCAGCCTGGAACGGGCGATCCAGGAGTCCCTTTTCTCGCCGTAGACTCCGAACAGAGCCTGCAGACGGAAAGATTCGGAAAGCCGGTCCAGGAGGACTCTGCGACGTTCCCCGACGGATCCGTAGAAGAGAATGTCGATGTCCGGTTCAGGGGCAGGCCGGATGGTCTTCATGGCGGGATGATGGCCGGGAACGAGCAGCTGCGCACCGATGCCTTTTCTGGACAGGAAAGTCAGGTTGTCCGGTGTAAAATCCCAGACCATCCGGGCGTGGCGGAGATGGGCTTCGCGAAGGGAGTTCCATTGTGTCGGGCTGTCGTCGAGCTGCTCCAACTGCCAGATCACTGTGTCGACCTGGGACCATGGCGGCTGAAAGGGTACCAGGTGATAACCGATGAGAATATTGATGCGGTCCCGGGCCGGGGAGTTGATGGTGAAATCGCATTCGAATCCGTTATCCCGGATGGACAGCCACAGTAGACGAATGATTTCAGAAAAGCAGGCCGAATGAGGATAATCGGGAGGGACGGCCAGGCAGATTCTGTATCGGTTCATTTACTGTTTTTCATGAACAAGGCCAGAGCGAAGATGCCGCCGGGATGCCGGACACTGCGTTCGAAGGCGACACCCAGACCCCAGGGATTGCTCTGCCAACGCTTGATGGTGGTGACCAGGGTATAGATGATCTGAAGATCCAATTGAAAGAAACGGATCAGGGTGATGCTGTCTTCTGGGTAGGATGAGGTAAGATCCTCGGGGCTTTCATCCAGTGCGTAACGACTGGCGAGGGATCTGCAAAGTGCCTGAAACGGATTGTTGTCGGATGGGTTCACTGGAATGTTCATCCGGGAATTGTACCGGATTCCGGCATACAGTTCGTTCTCCATCTCCAGGGATGTTTTGGGGTGAAAAAGGTCGGCGAAAACCTGGGTGACATAGATTGCCTTGCCTTTCATTTCGATGCCGATGCCGATTTCTTCGAATTTCGATGAAAGAATGTTGGCCCGGTGGTTCGGACTGTTCATCAACGCTTCATGAATCACCCGCATGGTGCAGTCCGATCCTCTGGATACATTCTCGCCGCTGGCGGTGAAACAGACACCGGAAGAAGCCAGACGGCTATCGAGTTCGGGGTAAGACGGGAAGTCGTGACTCAGTCTGTTTTCACCGGCCATCTTACGGCTGTGGCGCAGGGCGACCAGACGGAGTGTCCCGTCGAAAGTGAAGGGCCGGAGAGAACGACGGCTTCTCTCCTCGTTGACGAAAAAGAGAAGAACGCGTTCCATGGTTCTGATCTCGGCAACCCGGGCGTCCCGATCATCCGGAGGAAACGGAGAGGAAAAAAGCGGAGGGCAGACAGTCAAGGCCAGGCAGATCAAGCAAAGAAACGAGCATTGTTTCAGCATGAATCCATCCCGTACAAAGCGTAATGAGAAAGTGAACTCATGCTACATGATGGAAAGCTCGAAATCAACAATTCCGGGTCAGGCTTCATCGGCACCGATATCGGGAGGGTTCTCCCGGGAGTCGCCGTCGAAATCGTGGTCCACCGCTTCCAGGAACAAGGCCCGGCCGAGGGCGGGGCTTCCCACCTGAAGGTGCAGTGTATCGTCGAGCCGAGGATCGGCGGAGAAGGAATCTAGGTCACCAGAGATGTGCGTTTTCCATTGGTTCAAACTGCAGTCCATGAGCAGCGAACCCGGACGCTGGTCGGAGAAGACGGGGGAACCGGCGGCGGAAAAGT
The DNA here is from genome assembly GCA_964391685.1 of uncultured Clostridia bacterium. Taxonomy (GTDB): domain Bacteria; phylum Acidobacteriota; class Aminicenantia; order UBA2199; family UBA2199; genus CAYMND01. The sequence continues at coordinate 3,099 of CAYMND010000311.1, forward strand.
AGAGGTTGTTGGACATTTTGGGCAAGCCGTACAGAGCCGACAGACCGTCGATCTCTTCGCTGTAGCGGATGTACACCATGATCCGAGGCCCTTCGTTTCCCTGAAAGACCAGGTTGTCGATCAGGCTGGGGTTCACGCTGGCCGGGCGTCCGGCATAGGGTTCCCAGTCCTGGAACGTGATCCCGAAGTAGAGTGGTGCGTGTCCTTTCCGGGCCGTATCCACCAGGGTGTTGTGATAGACATTGCAGTTTCTGGATGCATAGAGACCGATTCCGGCGTACCCGGTATCGGAAATGATGCAGTTCTGCACCGTACCGTCCACAGCCTCGTAATAATCCGGGTTGACATTCAAGTCGAAATATTCCGGACTGGTGTCGAAGCCGATCAGCACTCCGCCGAAGCCGCAGCTGTAAATGCGGCAGCGGTCCACCAGGCATCCTTCGGCGCCTCCCTTGAAATAGATTCCCGTAGACGCGATATGGTGAATGGTGCAAGCGATCGCGGTCATGGCGTCTCCATTGACGTTGTCGATTCCTTCGGCGTTTTTGTCATCGTCCGGTGTTCCATCCGGATAGCCGGCTCCGGAATGATGGATTTCACAATCTCTGATGGTGATCCGGTCGCAGCCGGGTTTGATCTTGACACAGTCCCGACCGCTGTGATGGATCAGACAGTTCTCCACAGTGATATCGCTGGCCCCGCTGCGATCGGCTTCGCCCCAGTCCCATTTGGTTTCGAAAGAGACGGCGTAGTACGCACCGCCGATGACCTCGAGATTCTGCAGCTTGCCTCCGGAGGAATCCACGTCGAATTCCACGCAGATGGCGATCTCTTCGTCGTCGGTGGGGGACTGGATGATCGCTCGTTCACCCGGTCTGGAGCGGAGGGTGATGCGGGGTCGGCGGATGCGAACCGCTTCGGTGTA
>CAYMND010000312.1:0-4015 GCA_964391685.1 uncultured Clostridia bacterium
TTGAGGGCGGCCAGAATGACAGCCAGGACCAGCAGGGAAAAGAGGATCAGGATCGGGTAGTACAAAACGGAGAGCACCGGACTTTTATCCAGTTCCCGGGCGATCCGGTCCCAGAGCCCGGCCACGACTGCAGCCGGAAGGGCAGCCGCCATTCCCCCGATCTTGGCGGCATGCTTGGATAGCGCCTCGGGTTTTGTCAAGTAGTAGATGGCCAAAGCCCCCACCAGTGACTTTACCGGATGTTTCTTGACAATGGTGAACAGGGCGACCACCGATTTTTTGGCCACCTTTCCCGTTGCGGCCAGAACGGGCAGTGCGCTCATTTTCACCGAAGCCCAAACTCCTTTTTTGGCTACGGCGGACCCGGCGGTCAAAGCCCGGCTCACCGGTCTGGCTGCCTTCAGCCCCTTTGCCGACGACAAGGCCTTGATGGAAGTGGCGGTTACAGCCACAATCGTGACGGCATCGAAGGCGGCCCATCCCCACTCCCCGTCCGTCACGCTACGACCGGCCGACAAGTCCCGGATGACGGCCGCGATACTGCCACCGGGGATGTACTGCCACCAGGTGCTCCTCGGTTTTCCATCTTCATCGATATATTTCAGCAGATTGTTCGGGTTTTCGTCGATTCGTTTCAGCTCGTCTTTTCCACCAACGGCCAGGGCCGGTATCAGTAAAGCGCCGTGCCGGGCCAGCAGGCGTTTGAACAGATCGTCGTTCTGAAAATGATTCAGAAAACGGGAAGCGATGTTCCTCTTTTCGGGTTTCGGATCGTTCTCGTTGTCGAAGCGCCCCAGGGCATCCATCGCCGCCCGCAGGAGAGCCGGTTCGGAAGCGTAATGCAGGCGGAGAATGTTCGGCAGCTCGCTGCCCGCGTAACGGGCCATCACCCGGTGATACAGTTCACGACCTTCCACCGATTCCCGGGTAACGATCCAAAATATGGACGGATCGGCGCAGGCCCAGTCGAACAGGGTCATCTCCGCTCCATTGTCAGCTGGCGGAGCTGGGCAGGTCTTCATCCGAAGCAACTCTTCCTTCCAATCCGATTCTATTTTACTGACCTCTTGAACGGTTTCGGAATTCAGCAGCAGGAAACGGACGGCATCGGATTCCGTCAAACCTTTCTTGAGAAGCTGCAGTACGAATTCCCGGTTCAGGATAAAGGACCAGGCATACTCCTCGTCCAGGGCAGGATCGTCGATGATTTCATCGATCCTGGGCCGGGCTTGCAGAAACAGTTCCATATAATGATTCCATTCGGCCGCATCCACAAGCATCAGCATCTGCGTCAACAGCTCCTGGTTTCTGCGGAACATTTGATGGTACTCCGGCTTCAACCGGGGAACGATCAGGATATAGGAAGGATCCCTGGCGACATAGCGATACTCGTCCCGGCTCAGATTCCGGAGCGCTTCCATCACCTTGTCACCGAATTCGGGATCCAGAGAAGCAAAACCCGCAAAAAGCGCCGAAGTATTCCCGACAAAGGAAACAGCCGTTTCCTTATCCATGCTCTTTCTGCCGGGCCCGAATCCCATCGCCGACGCGGTCAACTCATTATCCGGTCCGTACTCACCGAGTTTCTCGATTCCCTTCCAACCCGACTTGTGAGCGGCGAAAAGAGATTCCAGAGGATACTTTCCCACGGTTTCCCCAAGAAAGTTTCTCTCTGAAGAATTCATGGACTCGAATTTCTCGCTCAGAATCTTCAGAACCACGGAATCCGCAGATTTGTGCCAACCGTCCAGTACTCCTTTGCCCAGAAACCAGACCGCCAGAACCAGCATGGTCACAAAAATGAAATTGAACCATTGCCTCTTCATTGTCCTCTCCCGGTCTTCATGCAATCATTCTACCCCTGATGAACCGGGAGAGTCAAAACGCCCCAGATCCTTTACCGGATAATGGTCAAGATCTCGTTCGCCCGCTTCCTGGGCTTGGGCTCCGGATAATCCGGACCGGGCCGCCCCACGGCCACAGCCGTCGCCAGCCGTTCCGGTGAATCAATGCCCAATATGACCTCCAATTCCTCACGGGCAATCATCATGCCCGACAGCCAGCAGCTACCGTATTCCATGTCGGTTGCTCGGAGAAGCATATTCTGTACGGCGGCTCCGATACTCTGAATGGCCGGGTATCCCCTCAACCGTTCGATCTCTTCATGACTCATCCCCGATTTCCCGCTCATTTTGTCCGCCACCGACACATACGGCTTTTCCACAACGGCAATCAAAGCCGGTGCATCGGCAAAAAAAGTTGAGAACTGTTCAACGGCATGACGGGGGCCTGCATCCTCCGCTCCCCATAATTCGCTGATCTTACGGGCTACCGTTTCGGACATTTTCTTCAGCAGTCCGGGGTCGGTAATGGCAATGAATCTCCACGGTTGAGCGTTGCTGATGCTGGGAGCCAGGCTGGCGCAACGCACCAGTTCCTCCAGATCGCTTTCAGAAACCGGTTCCGGAGAAAAGCTGCGGAAACTCATCCGTTTATCGATCACTTTGTATAGTTCCATTGAAAATACCTCCTGATCCATGGGTACATTTTCCAGTATCGTTTTCCACTTCCATGAATCAGGCTATAATAGTATAAAACATCCCCCTGTACAACAACCTTTTTCATCCCGTCAGTCCGACTCCAGGTAATCGCTGAACAGTGGGCTGATCTCCTCCAGTAACTCGGCGATGGCCATGGGTACCGTTCGAGTGAAGACATCGAGACAGACAATGGCATTGATGGAGGAATCAGTCTGAGTAGCCTCCCGCAATCGATCGGCCAGACCGAAGTTGACCTTCTGAAGCTGTTCGTAATGTCTGACCAGACCGGTAAGCTTCAAATCAGGAACCCCACCCTGTCCGGCGATAAAATACTGCCCCAGCAGGTACATGGAGGTCGCCCGGTACAGTGTCTCCATCTCATCCGCCAGGGGGAGGTGAAAGCGGGCCATTGGCCTCAGAAAAGCACTATGGGGACATCCGCACAGGGCAATCAGCAACCCCATCATGGATCCGATGGCCCTCTGGGCGGTCGTGTATTGAGTGATGACCCGCAGCTCGGTTTCAACCGTCAAATGAACCGGATCGTAGGATACGGTTCCGTCGAACGAGTTGACCACGTCGACCAGCGCCAGAGCGGCCGGGCAGAACTGGGTCTTTCCGGGATCCAGAGGGCAATGGGAACACTGGAAATAATCCAGATCGGCCCAATGAGGAACCGGATGTACCTTTTTTCCGGAAAGCCGAAGCGTCTTCATGTCGATCTTCAGATCGATCTGCTCCTCCTTGCCGTCTTCAAGCCGAAAAATATATCGGATCAACCGCTTTCCCGCTTCTTTTTTTTTCATGAGCTCATCACCTTTAAATTGTTAAAATTCTACATCATTCCTGAAGTCGTTCACAAGAGAGATGAAAAAAACGGAAAAAAATATATATCTGAAACGAAACGAGAAGAGGAGGAAGCGATGCATCTATTACAGATCTTCAAGCAATTCCCTTTCCGTGAAGACATCGAGGAGCTGATACAGGAAAATATCTGGACGAACTGGCCTGCAGATGCTCCTGTTCAACCGGATCCTTCCGATCCGTTGGGCGGAACACTGCTGGCCGAACCGGAAGTTGAACCCCAGCAGTGGCTTCTGGCCCTTCATCTAATCATCACCTGGCCGGATCGAATTGACACGTCGATGTTGATGCGGGATCTGGATATCGATGGTCCGACCGCGCAAAAGGTGTTGTTCAAAGTAAAGGATGCCGTCGCCACCCATACCGAATTATACACCCGACTGGCAAAGTCACTCACTTCCTGCGTACGTTGCGGCTGAAGGGTACTCAACCGAGCATATCCCGCTGTAACCGGTACAACCGGGCGTACATCCCCTCCCGGGAGATCAGTTCCTCATGAGTCCCTTCTTCCTCCAGGCGCCCCTGATGAAGATAAACGATACGATCCGCCATGTGAATTGTCGACAGTCTGTGGGCGATCAGGATGGTTGTTCGACCTTTGATCACGTTTC
>CAYMND010000313.1:0-3976 GCA_964391685.1 uncultured Clostridia bacterium
GGCGTTGCTGATCCATGGAGGCGAGGTCCGGGTTTTGGGACGTTCCGGTGTTCTGATTGTCGATGTCGGTAAAGCTGCTGTTGCCACAGTCTCCGGCAGAATGCGCATAACCGGGGGAGTTTTACACTACCTTCATCACGGGGACGCCTACAGCCTGGTGTCGGGGAAATTCAGTATTGGTGCGTACAGGCACCCCATTGAGAAAGGAAAGGAATACTATGATAATTACCCGGATTCTGCAGACGTTTTCGGAAGAGATGTGATTGTTGAACTGATTACCCGTGGACTCGCCGATTGCCGGCGCAGTGAGATTTTCGGTCTGGCCTTCGATGCATCAGCTTCGGAAGCTGTCCCTGGAATCAGGTTGAAGTTCTACAAGACAGACGCTACAAAAGGGTATCTGGGGGAAACAGACGGTGAAGAGAGTTATTCCGTCCTGAACCTGGGGCTGGACTGTGAACCCGTGGTGGTTCATGTAGAAAAACTGCATTGACTGGATTATTCCGGTTATTCGCTGATTCATTGTGATGAACTGGCGTTTTTTCGTGATCGGTTCATGATCGAGTAAAACGGTTTTTCCGTATGAATATCTGTTCGGAATGTTTTTTTCCGATACAAGAAACGGATATGGAGGAACTGAATGAAGAAAGCATTATTGGCTTTGATTCTGGCAATGATTTTCGTCGGCCAGATGTATTCACTGCAGGATGCCCGCCTGCTGAGGTTTCCCGACACCAACGGGGACCTGGTTGTTTTTGTGTATGCAGGAGATATCTGGTCGGTCTCTGCTCAAGGTGGAAGCGCCCGCAGACTCACTGGGCATGCCGGTATGGAACTCTTTCCCAAGATTTCCCCCGATGGAAAATGGATCGCTTTTTCCGGTGAATATTCAGGCAGTCGGCAAGTGTACGTCATGCCCAGTCAGGGAGGTACTCCCCGACAGCTGACCTATTACAACGATGCCGGAGTGATGCCGCCGCGCGGTGGATATGACTATGTCGTGCTCGATTGGACTGCGGACAGTCGCCAGATTATGATTCGGGCCAACCGCACTCCATGGGGTGAGCGTATGGGCCGGTACTACCTGATTTCTCTCGATGGGGGCATGGAAAAACCGCTTCCGATCCCTGAAGCCGGTGGCGGTCGTTTGTCACCCGATAACCGGATGGTGGTATATACGCCGATTTCCCGGGAATTTCGTACCTGGAAAAGGACAAAAGGCGGAAGGGCTCAGGATGTCTGGACCTATGATCTGGAAAAAAACGTTTCAAAGCGATTGACCGATTTCCCCGGTACCGATCAGCATCCGATATGGTACAAAGACAAGATATATTTTGTCTCCGATCGTGAACTGGTGCTCAATTTCTTTTCCTACGATTTGAAGAGCGGAGAGATTGAAAGGATTACCCGATTCGAAGATTACGATGTTCTCTGGCCGTCTGGACGTTTCGGCAAGCTTGCCTTCGAAAAAGGCGGTTATATCAACATCTTGGATCTCGATTCCGGAAATAGCCACAAAATTGATGTCGCTGTCGAATTTGACAACCCCAACGTTCTGCCTTTTCATAAGAACGTTTCGGAATTCGTCACCCGGTTTGGCTATCATATTTCTCCCACTGGAAAAAGAGCGGTGTTCGATGCCCGCGGAGACATTTACACGGTTCCGGCGGAGAACGGACGCACTGAAAACCTGACTCGCAGCTCGGGAGTGCGGGAATTCTATCCGGTTTGGTCTCCGGATGGGAAATGGATTGCCTGCTACAGCGACCAGAGTGGCGATTATGAACTGATGCTGATCGATCCGAGCAACATGGAGAAGCCGCAAACTTTGACACAAGGGCACAAGGTTTGGAAATATCCGGCTGTCTGGTCGCCGGATTCCCGGAAACTGGCTTTTTCGGACAAGAACCAGAATCTGCAGATTATCGATATCAAGAGTCATGAAATCACGGTAGTCGATCAGGCGGATTTGAATGAGATCACGGACTATTCCTGGTCTCCCGACTCTCTTTGGCTGGCCTACAGCAAGAATGCGGAAAACGATCTGGGAGCCATCTGGCTCTATTCTCTTGAGATGCGCAAGTCTCGACAGCTGCTGGACAACCGCTACTCGAATTCGTCTCCGGTATTCTCCAAATGTGGGAGGTATCTTTTCTTCTCGTCTCTGAGGGACTTCAACTGGACCTTTTCCGGTTTCGAATTCGATTACGTTTTCAACAACGGGACTCGTCTTTTTGCTGTTTCTCTGGACAAATCCGCCCCCAACCTCTTCGTTGACAAGAACGATGTCGAAGCGGTGAAATCGGACGATTCGGGAGGAGGGAAGAAGACTGAAACGAAAGAGGAAGAAAAGAAAAAGAATGAAAAGGAAGAAATAAAGGCACTGAAAGTCGATTTCGAGGGCATTGAGTCTCGGGTTATGGTTCTGCCTCTGCCGGCGGCCAATTACCAGCCTGTGGCCGCTTTGGATGGAAAGTTGCTCTATTTTAACGATGGCGGGCTGTATCTTTTCGACCTGGAAAAGAAGAAGAGTGAATTGGTAGTCAACCGGATCCGGGGTGTCGCCTTGAGCCGGGACGGCAAGAAGCTGTTGTACCGGTCCGGCAAGGATTATGGGATTGTCGATGTCGCCCCCGGGAAAAAAGTTGGAGACGGAAAACTGGACCTGACGGGGATGACCATGAAGATCGATCCGGTTTTGGAGTGGCGCCAGATCTTCAATGAAGGTTGGAGAATATTCCGGGACTGGTTTTACGTCCAGAATATGCATGGGGTTGACTGGGAGAAAATCAGGAAAAAATACGAAGTCATGCTTCCGTCTCTGGCCCATCGTTCGGATCTCGATTTCATCTTTGGTGAAATGGTCGGTGAACTGAATGCCGGCCACACCTATGTCAACTGGGGGGATTTTCCCCGGGTGAAGCGAATGGAAACCGGGCTTCTCGGAGCCGAGCTGGAAGCGGATGAAAAAGCCGGAAGGTACCGGATCAAGAAGATGTTCGCCAGCGAAAACTGGAACGAGCACACCCGTTCCCCCCTGACGGAAGTGGGCATAGATGTACGGGTAGGAGATTATCTGCTGAGCCTCAACGGATTCGATGTCACCCTCAAAGACAATCCCTATCGATTTCTGGAAAACACAGTGGACCGGCGGATCGAGATCACAGTCAGCGCCAAGGGCGATGGATCGGAGAAGAGGACGTACTGGATCAAACCGGTGGGCAGTGAGCTGAAACTGATGTCCCTGGATTGGGTCGAGTCCCGGCGTCGGCTGGTCGAAAAGCTCTCCGGAGGGCGCATCGGGTATGTTTATGTACCGGATACGGCAGATGACGGACACCGCGAGTTCTACAAAGGTCTGTATTCGCAAACCCACAAAGAGGCGTGGATCATCGACGACCGCTACAATGGTGGAGGATACGATCCGGCAAAAATGACTGAAATCATGAGCCGCAAGATCACCAGTTACTGGCATTCCAGGGGATTGCGGCTGCAGAGAGCTCCAGGTTTTGTTCTCGACGGACCGAAGGTGATGCTGATCAATCACTACTCGTCTTCGGGGGGGGACAATTTCCCCTATCTCTTCAGAAAAAACAATCTGGGGAAACTCATCGGAACCCGGACCTGGGGCGGTCTGGTAGGCTACAGCTGGAGCCCGTCCCTGGTGGATGGTCCTTCCTTTGCCGTGCCCATGAGCGGAATTGTCGGAACAGATGGTGAGTGGGCGGTGGAAGGAATGGGCATATACCCCGATATCGTGGTGTATGATCTGCCGGAAGAGATTGTCAAGGGCAACGATCCCTGTATCGAGAAAGCGGTGGAGGTCCTCCTCGAGGAACTGATAAAGAATCCAGGGGTCAAAGATCCGAAAAATCCACCGCAACCGGATCGTTCGAAATGGTTCGAAAAGGAGATCCGCTAGGGCTTCCGGTTATTTTGTGCCGATCTCATCTCGGAGGCGGGCTTCCATGCCCGC
>CAYMND010000314.1:0-3974 GCA_964391685.1 uncultured Clostridia bacterium
GGTCTTTTTTTTGCCGGTCAGTTGCTTGATCTCGTTCAGCTTTTTGTCGGCTCTTTTGTGATGAGGATCGATTGAGAGGACTTTTCGGAAGAAGTTCTCGGCCCGGGTATACATCTTTTCTTCCATGAACAAGCACCCCAGTCCGTAGTGAGGTTCGGGGTTGTAAGGGGCGAGTTCCGAGGCTCGTATCAGATTGGATTGCGCTGCATGACGAAGGTCGGGAATAACCATCTGACACAGACCGAGGAGCAGGTAATATTCGGCGTTGTCTTTTTTAATCCGTACCGCTTCCTCCATCAGATGAGATGCTTCCCAGAACTTACCGCTCTTGTATAGAGTAATGGCTTTTTTGTAAAGAAGTGTCGCCCGTTCCGACAGGTTTTCCTCCACTTTGCCCAGCTTGGTGTTAACCCGGTTCAGTGATGCGTCGTATTCCCTGCGCTTGTCTTCATTGCTGAGAATATCGTACGCCTGGTTAATTGTGGAGAATATATGGTTGGCTTTGTCCCGGATTTCGGGATCGGGAAGCCCGGTAAAACGATCCGGGTGGAATTTTTTGGCCATTTCAAAATAAGCGTTCTTCACGTCGGAAAAGTTCGCTTTTGCTTCGATGCCGAGAACCTGATAGTGGGTGTGATTTCCCTTTGACATGGCTTCAAAAAGCTGAAGTACCTGTTCGGCCAATTGACTCTGCAGCTGGTAAGAGAGATTGTCTTTGATTTCGATCAGGTCGAGCATGTAGAAGAGAGACAGTTGTCTCAATGCGATGTCGGATTGGGAACCATGGTGGTCAAGCCATTGTTCGACGGGTGCGTTGGGGAGTTGACTCAGTTGGTGATGGTGGTACAGTTCCTGGGCGTTGAGGTATGGGCGCAAGTGTTCGGGGATTTCTCCGGCGATGATTATTTTGCCGAGAAACTGGTTTCGGAAAAAGTCGGTGTTCTGGGTGATTCTGATCCCTTCCGATAACAAAGCGGGCAGTTCGACACTGAAGCGGGAATCTTTTGAAAGTTCGGGGAAATAATCGGTGAAATTCCATTGTCCTTCTGAAAGGTTGAAAACTGAAAGGGCGATGGTGCGGATCTGGTAAAGAAGAGCAAGAAACAGATCCCGTTGTGAAATAATTTCCTGGGACACAAGAATTTTTCCGATTCTTTCCGTGGTGTTGGCAATCATTGAGGATATCGCGGCAAACTGATTGGAATTGATTTTTCCGATCTTGAAAAGGATTTCTCCGATTCGTTCTTGAATCAGGCTGGTCTTGGCGAAAGTGAGATATCCTTCTGAAAAATAGAGCTCTTTGGTATAATTCGGGCTGACGATGTAGAGGGTTCCCTGTGCCTTTTTTTTCAGAATCTCTCTAAAAATCAGAAAGGGTGGTTTCTGAATGATTAAATGCGCCATCTGGTTTTTCCCTTATGTATCAATTTACAAACCTTTTCTATCTCAAGAAAGGTCAACTGTCAACAGGTTCATTTGTTTTTTATGCTATTTCAGCAGACACTGAAGGTGATTTCGCTTGACAACGCGGCTTTTTTGTTTTATTTTTCCAGTTAAGATGAGAGATTGGTTAGGCATTCTCGAACGGATGCAAGTTGCCTGACGCGGAGGAGTTCAATGAAGACGAAAATAACTTGGCTGTTTTTGTTGACCACAGCCTTCATCGGCCTGGTCTGGGCGCAGGATAGCGGGTATCCGGCTGAACCGGAAAAGGAATACAAATTTACTGTGGCCTATGCATACCGGGCCGAACAGTTGCTGCTGGGCGATTCCGATTTTTTCGGGTGCTTTGTCATGGAGAAAAATCCGGATACTTCTCTGCATATTTCGGACATCAAAACGTTTTCCGATGAAGATGATTTTTCGACACCGGACCTGATCCGCGATGGACAATCTGTGTATCTCAACAAAGGTGAGAATGCAGGGGTTCTCAAGGGGCAGAAATTTTTGATCAACGGTCTCAGCGAAGATGTGTATCAAGGGCATGTACTCGTGATCAGAAAGGGAATCGGAGAGGTTGTCAATGTCTACAGCGAGACGGCTGAGCTCAAGATTGTAACTCTTTTCAACCCGGTAGAAATTGGTGACTATCTAACTGAATATAAGGCAGAGGCTCAGGTCATCAAGTTGAAAATACCGTACGAGAACACGATTGTTCCCGATGATGCGGACTCTGTCCGGGTCTTTTTTCCGACTCAGTTGACGTTTGCCAGAACCATTGTCGGGCCCGAACAGTTTGTGGCGATCGAGATGGGTAAAGACAAGATTTCGGTGGGTGAGTTTGTTGTTTTCTTCCGCAAGCTGAAGCCGCATCTTCCTCCTCTCATCATGGCCACCGGTGTCGCAGTCGTGGTGGGTGATTCATTAAGCACCGTAAAAATTATCGATTCGGTCTCTCCGGTTATTGAGGGTGCCGAAGCGGCAATACTGCCTGAACCGAAGATTATCGAAGGGAGCGGAGAAGGGCCGGTCCCCGTGGTTCGCCGGATCGGCGATGAAGACGATAAAGCGGCAGAAGAAGAGATGTTGACAGTGGAAATACCGTTTGCAATCGATTCTGCACTGGTTGATGAGTCCCAATCCGAGACTTTGGTGAAGATCAAAGAATTCATCGACAGCAAAACGGTTTACTCTGTTTTGCTCAAGGGGTATTGCTGCAGTATCGGCAATGAAGAGATGAATCTCGAACTGTCCCGCAAGCGAGTTGAAGCGGTGAAGAAGGTGTTGCTGGAACAGCTGGAAATCCCGGAGGCTCAGATCGAATCAGCGTATTATGGAGAAAAAGATGCCCCCTACGACAACAGCAGCGAAGCGGAAAGAAGGAAAAACCGGTTGGTGCTGGTCGTAGTGACTGGAAAATAGGATGATTCACAGGCTTTTACCGGCTTCGGTTTTCCTTTTTTTCTGGGTGGGAGGATTGTGGGCCCAGAGCGATCTGGTGACTTTACAAAAAAAGGAACAGGAGAGGCGTAAAAACACAAAAGCGTCAGTTCTGGTCATTGACAATTCGAGCCGGGTTGACCGGATAAAGGTGAACAATCGATTCAGTGTGACGGTTTTGACGCGGAACGAAGAAAAAGCCGGAGAATCACCTGCTCTATCGATACAACCGCAGATCTCGGAAGAGGATAAAAAGCGGGAGTTCTGGATGGCCAGATTGCTGGATCTGAAGTCGCAAAAAGGCTGTCAGATGGAAAAGATAGAAAACTTGCAAAAGGAATTCGACAAATTGGTTCTTTCCAGGTCACAAGAGTCGAACACGGTTCAATATCAAGAGCAGACTGCCAGATTGTATGAGCTTGAAGAAGTGATCGGCGTCGAAAAACGGAATCTTGCAGATATAGAGCAGGATTATGAAGAATTTTTGACCCAAGCCCGCAGGGAAGGCGTTCCGCCCGGTTGGCTTCGGAACTAGTCGTATTCAGGGGAAGAAGTATGCATCCGGTAATTGAGTGGCGTGAAGGTACAGTTCTGATGATCGATCAAAGGAAACTTCCGCTTGAAGAGGTCATGGTCGAGCACAAAACCGTTCAGGAAGTGGCTGACAGCATCAAAACCATGGTGATCCGTGGTGCTCCGGCCATCGGTGTGGCCGCAGCCATGGGTCTGGTGCTGGCTGCAAAACAGTATTCTCCAATATCACGGGAAAAGTTTGAAGAGGCCTGTGCTTTGTTGGCTGCGACACGGCCGACTGCCGTCAATCTGGTATGGGCCCTTTCGCGTATGCGCAGGAAATTTGATTCGGCAGATAATGAAACGCCTGTGGCGGATCAGCTGCTGGACGAAGCATTGAAAATAGATGATGAAGATGTATCAATAAACAAAAAAATGGGTCGGTTGGGAGCCGGTTTGTTGCCGGACAAGTGTTCGGTGCTGACTCATTGCAATGCCGGTGCTCTGGCAACAGCGGGATATGGAACCGCGTTGGGGGTGGTGCGGGCGGCGGTTGAAATGGGGAAATCGGTGTCCGTTTA
>CAYMND010000315.1:0-3966 GCA_964391685.1 uncultured Clostridia bacterium
TCAAACAGGTCCTGATTTCACTGCTCAGCATGGCCAGCTCAACAGACAGTGATACTCCGGTGGAAAAACAAAAAATCATCCTTTCCGCCGAGAAAAACAAGAAAAAAATCCGCATCCTCCTCAAACTGCCCGCGAATCTGAACCAATACCAGGATCATTCCCGATCCGGGCATCGGGAAATCACCATAGATATGTGCAGAAAGCTGGTTTCCGAACATATGCAGGGAAAATTCCAAATCCGGAACAATGACAACAATATACTTGAATTTTATATCGAGCTGCCCTTAAAATGATCATCTATGTTGAAAAAAAAGGAATATAAAGACCTATTGGCTCCATTCAAAAGCGCCCGTCTGCTCTACGTCGAGGATGATCCTTTTTTAAGAGACGCCATTCATCAATATCTTTTCTGGTATTTCCCCGACACACTCCTGGCGGAAAACGGTGAAGAAGCCCTGGAATTGCTCGACATCTTCAGTATTGATCTCATCATCACAGACATCAAGATGCCGAAAATCGATGGCCTCGAGCTCGCCCAGAAGGCTCGAGCCAAATTTCCGGACATCCCGATTATACTGTGTACGGCCTTTACGGATGTGCCGATCCTTCTCAGGGCCATTGAGCTCAATATCGATAAATTCGTTCAAAAACCCATCGACGGTGACATGCTGCTCAATGCCATTCACCGATGCCTGCTGCCACGCTTTCAGCAGGAGCAACTGAGCAATCTGAACCGCAACCTGAAACAAAGCCTGGAACAGCGCTTCGGCGGCGGTGTTCAGATCAGCCGGATCATCGATGAAATCATACGGGTTTCCCAGACCAACTTTTCGGTCATTATTCAGGGCGAGACGGGTGTCGGAAAGACACTGGTGGCCTCAACCATTCATCAGCTCAGCCAGCGCAGCCAGCATCCGTTTGTCACCGTTGACGTGGGTACGATACCGGAAACGCTGATAGAAAGGGAACTGTTCGGTCACGTCAAGGGAGCGTTCACAGGCGCACACAATGCCCAGCCCGGTTTTTTCGTCAAAGCGGACAAGGGATCTCTGTTCATCGATGAACTGGAAAACATGAGCCCTTTCGTTCAGAAACGGTTTCTCCGTGTTGTTGAGGAAAAGCGCCTGACCCCGCTGGGCAGCACAAACACAATCGATGTCGATGTCAGAATCATCGCCGCATCCAACACCCGCCTGTCTGAAGCAACTGCCAGCGGCAGCTTCCGGAAAGATCTCTTCTACCGTCTGAACGACTGCACCATAGAGATTCCACCGCTTAGGGAACGGCAGGACGAAATACACAATCTTTGCCATATCTTCATTGAAGATATTTCCAAAGAACTGAACCGGCCTATTCCTGCAATTCCCAATCAGACAATCGCTTATCTCAGACAACAGCCCTGGCCTGGGAATATCAGACAATTAAAAAACACTTTGCGTCAATCGATACTCAATCTGGCAGGCAATGAGCTGCTTCCGGAAAACATCACCGGAGATGCCGTACTCGATCAGCCTCCGCAGAATGACATGGAGGTCGCATCGCCCCCTTCCGAAACCTCCGCCCCCCTCGGTGATCTCAACTTGCAAAATATTGAGATCTGGGCCATCAAGGAAGCCGTAAAGAGAAGCAATGGACTTCGCAACAATGCGGCCCGGTTGTTAGGTATCGATTACTCAACACTTCGACGTAAGATTGCCCGGTACAAAATACCCCTGGATTGATGTATCTATTTCAAAACACTATTTTCCTGCCGAATCCATCAGTCAACTTCCTCTTTTGTTTGAATTTCTGACAATTCAAAACTATAATAGAAGCATGATTCTTGATGAGCAATTTTTTGCCATTGATATCGCCCCTGATGAAATGTCAGCCACCATTTCCGTATACCCCGGTTACCCTGTTGAAAAGGAATTGAACGGAAGACTGCTCAAAATTTTCAGCCGTGCCAAAGGTATTGTGTCCGGAATCAAAGAGGATGTCCTGGATTCAGTCGCCGATGCGGTTAAAAACGGCGAAACCCCACAGAATGTCATCTTTGCAGAAGGAACCACCCCTTTTGCCGGTGAGAAACCGAAAATCGATTACAACTTCGAAATATCGACCAAACCCGTAGTGGATGAACATGGCCGGGTGAATTACCGTGAAATCTGCACCATCGTGAATGTCAGCAAAGGACAGATCCTGGCATCCAAGAAACAGCTCAAACCCGCGGTCAACGGTGTCACGGTAACCGGCAAAGTGACTCAATATCCCCGAGTCGAGGACATCCCTCTTTCTGCAGGTTCCAACGTCCATATCGAAGAAACCGACGAGGCGGCAAATTATGTTGCCAGTGCGGAAGGAGTCTTGAAATTCGAGAACAACACCCTGGCGGTTTTCCCGGCACTTGAAGTCGCCGAAGACGTCGACTTCAATATCGGCAATATCCGCTTCAAAGGGGACGTCAAGGTCAAACGGGACGTTCTTCCGGATTTCATTATCGAGGCGGATGGGAAAATCACCATCTGGGGCTCGGCCGTCGCCTGCAAACTACAATCCGGCCAGGATATCGACGTCCATTCGGGTATCATCGGAAAGAACAAGGGAGAAGCCGTCGCCCAGGGCAACATCACCTGTACGTTCGTGGAAAACGCCACTCTGATCGCCAAAGGGGATATCCTGGTGAAAAACGGTATTATCGGATCCGTCGTACAGTGCGACGGTCAGCTTACGGTCCCCATGAGCAAATCCAGGATCGTGGGCTCGACCATCAAGGCCAACCGCGGCATTACCCTGTGCAACGCCGGTTCCCGTTTCGACACGTCCACCTCTCTGACTACCGGCATTTACCCTGAAAAAGAACAATTGTACAGCAACATCAAGGAAACCCTCGAGCAGAAACTCGATGAAGCCAAGCTCATCGAAAAGCGGTATGGCCGATCGACTCTTGAAAATCGCAACTTTTCCCAACGACCGGCCCCTCAGGTCGAAGTGGACATCAAGAGATGGGAAGTCCTGAAAGAAGAAATCCGCAAGATATACGAAGAAATGAAACTGATCGAAGATGAAATGTTCGACTATAACGCAAAGATCGTCGTGAAAGAAAATCTTTTTCCCAGAGTCCACCTCAAGATCGGTCGTTTCGAAATGACCACTTCCCAGGAGTACTACAAGGCTACCGTTCAGTTCGATCCGGATGAAAACCGGTTGATTGTAGTTTAACCCGGCTGGCTCGTCTCCTTTTCGTCCAGAGTGAACTGCTGCCGCAAATGGAGTTGAATATTCCGTTCCAGCAGGCGATCGTTGCTGAAACCGCTCACCTTCAGATAATACTTGGCTGCATCGATGAAGACCACTTCCGGGATGAGACCAATCATCTCCACATTCTGTATCTGAACACCGTATCTCATTCCTTCCACCTTCAGCATCTCGATAACCTTGTAAATCGGGGTCATCTTGTAATTGGATATGGAAACGGCGATGAGAGCCTGTCCGGTCTCGGACACACTCCCGCAATGAGCGGTGACATTCCGGAATCCCCCCGTGGCATATTGAATGGATTCAGCCATGTGTTCGGCGACACTGACATCATTGCATCCCAGATACACTTTGAAACTGACCAGAGGATAGCGGGCGCCGATGATGGTGGCGCCGAAATCTGGCTTGAACGTATTGGGACCGTAGTCAGGCTGCCATTGCGGATCGATCAGACGCTCTTCCAGCCCTTCGTACTCGACTTCCCGAATCTTTTCAATGTCTCTTCGCATGGGATTCTGGGCTGCCTCACTGAAAAGGTAAACGGGTACCTTGAACTCTTCTGCCACCAGCTGGGAAAACTCCCGGGCCACTTCAATGGTCTCTTTTATCGAAACGCCTGACAAGGGAACAAATGGAAAGACATCCAATGCGCCGATACGGGGATAAGCCCCCTTGTGTCTGCGCATATCGATATTTTGAATCGCCTCCCGGTACATCAGCAGCCCCCCT
>CAYMND010000316.1:0-3950 GCA_964391685.1 uncultured Clostridia bacterium
GTTGGTCAGGTAGACGATCTTGATGGTGCCACCGGCGTTTTTAACGGAGGTGTAAGACCGGACGACTTCACCCAGTCCGGTGGAGTCGAGATAGGGAACTTCCTGGAAGTTCAGCAGGATTTTGGTTTTATTCTCTTTCAGCAACTGGTTGATTTCGGCTCTCAGTTCGTCGATTCCGTCGCCGATCAGGATTTTGCCCTTCAAGTCCAGTATCACGACATCATTCTGGGTTCTCTTTTCAATTTTCATGCTTACTCCTTTACGCTTATTATTCAGCTGCTAACTCTTTTTATATATCACAAGGCCCAGGGCTTTTCAATCAAAATTAATCGATTCGCCCCATGGGCGACGGCTTATTCCATGACGGGTTCTTCGGGAGTGTCCGAGGACATGCCCGGCAACGATTCTTTGGCCTTCTTGCCGAGATTCTCCAGCTGGGTCTTGGTGATGGAGAATTTGATTTCCATCTGCTTTTCGCCGGGGTTGAAGCTCAAACCGTTCAGTACTTCGCCGACTTCGGGGCCGAGCATGACGCCCATGTTTTTCAACATGTTGAGGGTGTTGGCGTTTTTCTTGTTCCCTTCGGGATTGTCCGATACCAGGACCAATGTGCCGGACCAGGTGTCGTTGCTGAAAAAAATCTCGGCGGTAATGGCCTCGGCCTTGCTCAGATCAAATTCAAAGGGAGGCTGCATTTTTTCCTGCATGGCCCGAGCTTTTTCGGGAATCAGGAACACGGCGGTGAGCAGAGCATCTGCGGCAGTCTTCTTCTTGTACTGCATGAGGGTCCCGTTGTCCATGATGGAACGGCCTTTTCCCTTGATGACGTCCAGGGTTCTTTTCAATTGATCCGTCTGACCCATGGCTACCACTCCGGCAGTGGGAAAGCAGAGGGCCATTTCTTCACCGTCTTCTTTTTCCATGTGGTACAGGGTTACGGAGTCCACTGATTCTTCTTTCAACTCCGTGTTTTTGGCTTTTGCGAAGGCGATGATCTTCTCCGGATCGAAGCTGCCGCCGGCGACAAATGCCACCTGAGGCTTATCGGTGTCAAGTTCGCCATACAAAGCCATGACACCTGAACGCAGGTCTTTTTCCGGATCGAAACCGGTCTGGGAAATGAACTGATCGAAGGCCTTCAGCGCTTCGTTCGCCTTCTCCTCATCCTCTTTCTTCATGCTTTCCTGCATGGTCTTGAAGAGACCCAGTTCGGCGACCTTACTGAAGTTGAACAGAACGTAACCGCTGGCGTTTTCCGGCAGCATTTTCAACAGTGCCGCATCTCCGCCTGCGCTTTCGGATCCCTTGCTGCATTGGAGGGAAAAGAGGGTTAACGTGATGAGAACAACCGAGATACCAATGAGCCGTAAAGTTTTCATGTTTGCGCTCCTTTAAAGTAATTGTGGCAAGTGCAAGTAAATCATATCATAAAAACGATTCAATTGCGGGTCATGTTTCAACGAGAATTTCCCGGGCCCGGGTTATCTGATGGCAAGGGACAATGATTTCCACTTTGGCCAATCCATCCTGGGTAATGCCGTACAACCGTCCCGCACTTTCGAAGCGCAGCGCGGCGGTGACACCGAAGGCTTCCAGTTTGGCTTTGATAATCTCGGCTTCCACCATGCTCTCCGTGGTCATGATGACATCCCAGTACCGGCCGGATTCTTCGGGCATTTGTCGGTTAAAAGCGCAAGGTTGCCGCCGCCCAGGTGAAACCGGCTCCGAAAGCGGTCAGCAGAACCGTGTCTCCGTTTTTGATTCGCCCGGCCTCGAAAGCCTGGGAGAGAGCGATGGGAATGGTGGCCGCTGATATATTGGCGGTTTCATGGATGTTGACAAATGTTTTTTCCATGGGAATGCCGGCTCTTTTGACGGTGGCTTCGATAATTCTCAGGTTGGCCTGGTGAGGAATGAAGAGGTCGATGTCCTCTCCCTTCAGTCCGGCCAGTTCAAGAGACTTCAAGGCGGCTTCCTGCATTTTCATGACGGCATGTTTGAATATGGTGTTGCCGGCCATATGCACCGTGTGCAGCTGTTCCCGGACTGTTTTGTCACTGGCCGGCATGGCGCTGCCACCGGCGGGTTGGATCAGAAGATCGCCCAGGCTGCCGTCCGATCCCCAGCAGGTGGAAAGGAGGCCTTTTTCCCGGGGGACTTCGCTGACAATGGCGGCACCGGCTCCGTCTCCGAAAAGGACACAGGTGTTGCGGTCCTGCCAGTTGATGATTCGGGACATGATTTCCGCTCCGGCCACCAATACGTTTTTGGCCAGACCGGACCGGATGTAGGCGCTGGCGGTGATCAGGCCGAATAGAAAACCGGAACAGCCTGCGGCGATATCCATGCTGGGAATGGTCCGCAGACCCATTTTTTTCTGAACCCAGTTTCCCGTACTGGGGTAGGCGTTGTCCGGCGATACGGTGGCTACCAGGACGGCGTCAATATCTGATTTGTCGATTCCGGCATTTTTGATCGCCATGTCGGCTGCTCCGACAACCAGATCCGATGTGGTCTGATTGTCGGTTGCGATGTGGCGTCTCTTGATTCCGGTCCGTGTGGTGATCCACTCATCCGTTGTCTCTACCAGTCTGGCCCAGTCGTCGTTGGTCATCACCTTCTCGGGAAGGTAATGTCCCGTTCCGATGATACCAACGCACTTCATTGAATGCTGTCCCTGAAATAGAGGAAGTAAACCTGGACCCCGAGTTCGCGTTCGTCTTTCGAATCCGGTGACACCAGGGAGGGGATGAAGGTTTTGTCCGTCTCGATGGTCAGCTGAAATTCGTCGAGGTCCCCGACCATTTCGGGGGTGATGGTGTATATTTTGCTGAATTTTGAGGTTTCTGGAATAAACTGCTCGAGTACGGTGTCGTTGATCTTTATGGTGATGCCCTGGTCCGGCAGATACGTTTTGTTGACTCCCCCGTTGATGCGCAGATCGCAGGTTTTGCGGGGATTTTCGATGATGCAGACCGCTTTCTGCATGGTCCAGCGCCATTTGGTCTCTTCCGGGTTGTCCGCCTTGGAATTGACTTCCGGCTGATGCCAGCCCACATCATGGAAGATGGCCGGGGCGACGTCCGATGCGGATTCGATCATCAGGTCTTTCTGCAGCAGGATAACGCCCTGGTCCGGTTTTTTCGGATCCACCAGGCCGATGGTCAGACGGATTGTTTCGTCCTTTTTGTAATCGAAGGCGTATTCGTTGAAGAAACGGGGAATGAAAACGATACGGGATTCAGTCATGGTGTCGCCGGGTTTCCAGCTGCTGGTGGGTTTGACGGGCATGTGATCGTCCTGGACGATCATTTCCTTCGTTTTCTTGCGCCAGAAATGGACAAACATGGACATGTCGCTGCCGATGGAGCTGAATTCACCGGTGAGTTCGGTATTGTAGTTCATCTTCACGAACAGGTTGTCGGAAAGCCGTTCGGGAACGATCTGTATGCTGAGGTTGATCCCTTTCTGTTCCAGTTTAGATCCACAACCCATTGGAATTAGCATGATGAGTGCTAAAACGAATAAAGACAGCCTTTTCATAGGTAATCCTCCTTTGAGACAGGTTAATGGGGTTTTTTCATCCGAATAGATATCATATTCAATCAAACAAAGCAAATCTACCGGCGGCACCCGCACGGGTGCCGCCGGTATCGGTCGTTACGTTATAGAGACGGGGATAGTTGAATGCGTGAACCCATCCGGACTTTTGACCCGGATCGAGAGGACGCCGTCCTGCAGAAAGGCAGTCGGGCGCTCGGCCCCGCATCGGATGGGGATCGATTTGGTGAAGGCTTCCGCTTTTCCCGATCCGGCTTGACCTCTGACCCGGAGCATTTCGTCGAAATGTTCGACGAAAAGTATTGGTTTGTCGCTCCAGGCGGGCAGTTCCATGCGGATGATCAGGTCGTCTCCCGTCCGGATCCAATCGGTTTTCAGATCGGTCGTGC
>CAYMND010000317.1:0-3935 GCA_964391685.1 uncultured Clostridia bacterium
AGCAACATCGCCCTGGCCCTCAGTCAGCCGAAAGGCAGATGGTCCATGCCCGGGCTCTACCCCGGCGTGGTTTCCGAAGTGCACCTACCCGGGGCGGTCCGCGAGCTGCAACCCGTTCCCGGCGCCGCCAAACGCATGCTGGCAGAGGCCATGAAAGCCCTGACCGGTGACCAGGACGAACGGGACGCCTGGCGTCGTTTCGTCAGTCCCGGCGAGCGGATCGGCATCAAGTTCAATCCGGTGGGTCACAGGATCAGCGGTGTCACCTGGGACGTCATCGCCGCCGTGGTCGAGGGAATGGAGGCCGCCGGAATCCCCCGCAAGGACATGCTGGTCTGGCACCGGTTCAATGACGAACACGCCCAGACCTACATTCCCGAAAAGGCGCACCCGGGCGTGGAGGCCTATCTGCTCAACTGGTTCATCGTCAAGGACGGCAAGAACACTCCGGGCGGATTCGAACGCTGGGACACAGAGGTCTTCTACGAAGCCGACATCTCCCTGCCGGACGAGCAGAACTACCTGGAGGAAATGTTTCACGGAGGAGACAAGAGCTACTATCCGAAGATACTCACCCGTCCCGGCAAGGAAGGCGGGCTGGACAAGGTGATCAATATCCCGGTCTGCAAACACCACGGCGTGCCGTTCATCACCATGGCCCTCAAGAACCTGGCCTTCGGATCCATCACCAACTGTCCCCGGGGCCATTACTTCATCGAACGGTTTATTCCGGAAATTTGCGCCTTCCCCCCGCTGAGGGACAAAGTGGTGCTCAATATCATGGACGGTCTTCGGGCCCAGTACGACCGCGGCCCGGTTCCGGCCCCCCAGTTCGTCTGGCCCCTGGAACGGCTGTACGTTTCCACCGACCCGGTGGCCATGGACAGTGTGGGCTTCGACCTGCTCCTGGCCAAACAGCTGGAGACCGGACGCATGACGGAGGACAAACTCGAGGCATTCCACAAGCGCCATTACGGTCTGGCCGTGGCGGAAAACCTGGGGCTTGGCATCCACAAGAGCCGCCCCATCGAAACCCGACTCACCCAGCTGACCTGATCACGGGCAACCAGGAGAACAACATGAAAAAAAGACTGCTCTCCGCAACACTCGTTCTGGTTTTCATCCCCATCCTGGCATCAGACCTGATTCCCCCCGACGACACCGTACCCGGTTGGACGCGGAAAGATGAAACGAAGGAATTTCCCGGTTCATCTCTCTACCGTCATATCAACGGCGGAGCGGAACTCTATCACCGGCACGGTTTCGAACATCTGTTCGTTCAGGACTACCGGAAGGGCGAAATCGAAGTACGCCTGGAGATCTACTGCATGAAAACCGCCGAAGGTGCACTGGCCGCCTTCAATGAACTCAACAGCGGCATCGAAACCGGTGATCGATTTGGCTCTGTATGCGTTCTCGATGAATACCAGATCATGTTCGTCCGGGGCGCATGCCTGGTTTCGGTGACCCGGTACGAAAAATCCGAGGATTCGAAGCCGGTCCTCGACATACTGGCGAAAAACGTGGACGAACGGATCGGGAACTGAATACAACGAACGTTCAACATTTCTTGTATCTGTATTCCTGTTTTTTTTTATTGAAAAAAACAGGAATTCTCGTCACAATAAGACTCTGGGTATTGCGATCACGAGGGATCCATGGACCGTCATTTCATTACGGCTTCCGAAAGAACTGCATTTCTAAGCAGTCAGGGCGGACTGACGTACAACCGTTTCATCGAACAGATCGCTGATCTGGCCGATCGCCTGGACATCGGTACCGGAGACCGCGTCGTAATCTACGGACCCAACAGCATTGCCTGGGCCTGTGCCGTCTACGCCGTATGGCGCCGAGGCGGCATCGCAATTCCCGTCGATTTCAGCTCCGGGCCCAAAGACCTGGAATTCATGCTCGAAGATGCAAAAGCCGGTCTGCTCATGACCGCCGCCGATCACCCCGGGCTGATGCCGGAAATTCTGAAAAACATCTCCACCGTCCCCCAATGGATTCAGTATGATCAACCCCCGGAAAAGCTTTCGGACCAGTACCCGGAAGCCGATCTTTCCCTGGACAGTACGGCCCTGATCCTGTACACCTCCGGGACAACGGCCGATGCCAAAGGGGTGGAATTGAGCTACCGCAGCCTGCTGTTCAACATCGAAGCGGTCAGACAATCGGGAATGGTGATCGAGTCCGACCGCCTGCTGGCTCTCTTCCCTTTTCACCACATCGTCCCCCTCCAGGGGCACATTCTATGCCCCCTCAAGCTGAACGCCACCGTCTGCATGGTGGAAGAATTGAGCACCGAGGCCGTGGCAGAAGCCTTCCAAAAGTACCGGATAACGGTATTGAACGGCGTCCCCCAGCTCTACCAGCGAATCCTTGCCGCCCTGATGCGCAGGATTGAATCCAGTCTCACGGGCCGCACCGTATGGCGACTGGCCGGAATATTACCCTGGAAACAGGTCAGAAAACTCCTTTTCACCAAGGTTCACACCCATTTCGGCGGTCATATCAAGTACCTTCTTTCCGGAGGGGCCGCCCTACCGAAGGAAACGTCCGAAGGGTTCTCCCGACTCGGTTTCACCATCATCGAGGGTTACGGCATGACCGAAATGGGACCGCTGATCAGCTTCAACTCGCCCGGGGCGAACCGCCTGGGTACCGTCGGAAGAATTGTCCCCGGAGTGGAGGCCCGCATCGTGAACGATGAAATTCAGGTCCGGGGCCCCGGGCTGATGAACGGCTACTATTGCCGCCCGGATATAACCAGACAAGTCATGAACGGGAGCTGGTTGAAAACCGGTGATATCGGAAGTTTCGACAAAGAAGGTTTTTTGTCCATCCGGGGCCGCTGCAGCGATGTTCTGGTCCTCCCCAGCGGCAAGAACGTCAACGCCCCGCAGATCGAAGCCCTTCTCGACCGCTGTGAACTGATTCTCGAAGCCGGGCTGACCATCCGCGGGGGCCGGCTGTTCGCCCTGATCCATCCCGATATGGACGAAGTCCGCCGTCAGGGAATTCTCAATCTGCACGAAGCGGTGAAATGGCGTATCCTGGACGGCTACAACCGGACCTGTTCCCCTCACGAGCGGATCCTCGAATTCGGATTGACCGCCAAACCTCTCCCCCGCACCCGGCTGGGCAAACTTCAACGTCACCGGCTCGGCTCTTTCATCGAGCCCCACCGACCGGAGACGGGCGGTAAAAACGCTTTTGGAATCGATGCCCGCATCAGTGGATACCTTCAAAGGGAAGGCCTGACCGGTCTGCACCCCGGAGCCCATCTGACTGTTGACCTGGGGCTCGATTCCCTGGCCCTGATCGAATTCAAACGTCACCTGGAACAGTCCTACCATCTTCGGCTCCCGGAAACCGTCTTCATCGAACACTCTATCCTGGGAGAGCTGAACGACTTCCTTTCGAACCTGGAAAACAATGAGAACCCTGTTGCGGAACCGGGACAAAAGAGAAGCTGCAGAACCCTCTATGACGGGGGGTTCAACGGCTGGATCCGCCCGTTGATCACCCTGGCCGGACTGCCTTTCCGCATCCGCAGCAATGGTCTGCACCATCTGGACCAGAGCGGCCGACCGGTGATCATCATCAGCAATCACCAGAGTTTTCTCGATCCCCTGATCATCCTGCGCATCATGCCCAGAGAAGTGATCCGCAACACCTTCTTCATGGCCAAAACCAGAATATTCAATTCCCGTTTCGGCCGCATCCTCCTGCCCCGCCTCAACACCGTACTGCTGGACCTGCACCAGTCGGGCGAAGAGTTGCTGCAGCAATGCAACATGCTGCTTCAGCAAGGGAAAAACCTGATGATCTTCCCGGAGGGTACCCGGAGCTACGACGGACGCCTGGGTTCCTTCAGCAGAGCCTTCGCCGTCCTGGCCAAAGAGACCGAAGCACGGATCGTCCCCCTCCTG
>CAYMND010000318.1:0-3894 GCA_964391685.1 uncultured Clostridia bacterium
CCTCTGCGGGTACCTGGTCGGCGATGTATCTCTTGAGCCAGCGGATGGAGATGGCGTCTCCCTGATGCTGCATGGCGCAGGCGCTCTCGCAGCGGTGAGTGCAGATGCGGCCGCAGATCTCCGGCAGGGGATTGGTCCGATAGAGCAGACGCAGCCCTTCCCGCAGGTTGTCCTCCCGTATGGTCCGGATGTAGTCCGGGATATCCATGTGGGCCGGACAGCTGGCCACACAGAGGCCGCACTCTACGCAGCGGTCGGCTTCCCGAACGGCCTCCTTACGGGAATAACCGGCGACGATCTCCATGAATCCGTCGATCCGTTCCCGGGCATGAAGTTCCGGCATGGGCACCCGATCGGGCTCGTTCAACTGATAGTTCTGCGGTTTCTTCCAGCCTTCCTCCCGTTCATCCCATGGCTTGGCGTCCTTGCCCGGAATGAAACGGTACCGCTCCGGATCCTCCTCCACCCAGATGAACTCGTTGGACATGGACAGGGAGTTGGTGGTGCAGATATCGACGCACAGAGCGCACCAGCAGCAGCGGCCGTAGTCGATGCGCGGCCGCAGGCCGCTGTCACCGTCCTTTGTTTCACAGCCCTCCACCGGTACCAGATCGATGGCCGCGTTCTGACAGATGGACTCGCAGGTACCGCAGCCGATGCATTTGGCGAGATCGTTCTTGTGAAATCCCCGGTACCGGGGAGCGGCTTTCCTTTCGAGGGGCTTACGGATGGTGATGGGATCCTTGAACAGGTTTTTCCAGGCACTGAACGGATTGAGAATGTCTCCGATTTTCATCGTCACCTCTCGATTTCCGGGGGGTAGGTGTGCAGGGAGGTCATCAAAGCGGCCACATCGGCGATGTTGGCGTTGACGACGAGCTTCTCCATCAGGGCCACGGCGTGAGTATAACTCGGACCGCGGACGTTGACCCTCCGCGGATAAGCGCTGCCGTCACTGACGATGTAGTACCCGTATTCGCCCCGGGTGCACTCGCTGCGCACGTAGGTCTCCCCCCGGGGAATCTTCCAATGCAGCACATTGGGCAACCTGGCCATGAATTCGCCTTCCCGGGGCATTCCGGACAGGATCTGTCGGATCAGGTCGACGCTCAGCAACAGGTCACGCCGTCTCACGTCGGCCCGGGCGTAGATGTCACTTTCCACAGCCGTCTGCGGCTCGAAATCCAGACGCGGATAAACCAGGTAGGGATAGTCTTTGCGGATGTCTCTGGCGATCCCGGCGGCCCGGGCGTTGGGGCCGGTGATCCCGTACTCGTCCACCATCCCGGGATCGATATAGCCCATGCCAACGGTCCGCTTCTTGAAAACGGCGTTATTGAACATCAGCCGGTCGATATCCTTCATGACCGATTCGATGTCCCTCAGGGTCTCCTCCATGCGGCGGGTGAAACCGTCCGGCAGCAGCCCCCGTACACCGCCGGGTATGATGTACATATGGTAGATGCGTCCGCCGCTCAGTTCTTCGAAGCGGTCCAGCATGTAGTCCCGCAGGTAGTTGGTCCACTGTCCGGGAGTGCCCATTCCCAGCGCCGCCGCCTGTCCGCCCAGCCACATCAGGTAACTGGTTGTCCGGGCCATCTCCAGCACCAGGGTTCTCAGCCACAAGGCCGTTTCCGGTACCTGGATGCCGGCCAGTTCCTCCACGCCGGAGGCGAAGCAGTATTCGTTGAAGTCGGGCTCGGGTACGCAGATGCGGCAGACTATCGGAAAACACTGGATGTATTTGCGCCGTTCCATGAGCTTTTCAAATCCCCGGTGCAGGTAGCCCACATGGGTCTTGCCGGCCATGACCTCATCTCCCTGGACGATCAGTTCGAGGCTCATGTTACCGGTGATTCCCGGATGCTGGGGCCCTTGCCAGATTTTCAGGAACCGATGGCTGTCGAGGTCGATGCGGTTGCTGCCGTCCGGGTTTTTTCCCGGGAAGAAACTGCGGTCTTCATCGATGGTGAACATCAGGTCTCCTCCTGGGGGTAGCCTTTCGCCATATGCTCCCGGGGATCGTGACTGGTTCGTCCGGGTCGTGGGAAATAAGTCTCTTCACTGTATTTCCGGGTGTCGAAGTCCCGCCGGTAAGGCGGAATATCGTGCCAGCCCTCCAGGATGAAGGACTCGTCGATCCGTGGACTGCCCGGAAAATCGATACCGAACATCTCCTTCAGCTCCCGCTGATAGGTGGCCGCCTGGGCCCAGAGGGCATGGATGCTCTCCATCACCGGGCTTTCCCTTGGGATCATGGTTCTCAGGGCCAGGTCCCGGCGCTCGCTTGGGTTGTTCAGGATATAGGTTAATTGAAATACATTCTCCTCCAGCCAGTCCACGGCGGTGAGCAGGACCAGGTGGGTATACCCGGCCGAACGCTTGAGCCAGCCGACCGCTTCCACCAGCCGTTCTTTCGGCAGAGTGACAAAACTCAGATCCGGACGTTTGTCTTCCCGGTCAAAGGCTCCGTACCGCTCTTTCAGAATCGTATCCATGTTCATGTACTTCCCCTACCAGTTGTAGTCGGGCATATCCCAGTCTTTGATCACTTTCTTCTGATTGGTCTTGTACCACTCGAAATTCTCGGCATAGCGGTTGGCCCCTTCCCCTTTTCCCTGTCGGATCAGTTCCTTCAGCTTTTCGAAACCGGCCAGCAGGGCTTCCGGCCGGGGCATGCAGCCGGCCACGTACACATCCACCGGCAGGTAGTGGTCGAGACGGTTGATGGTATTGTAACTGTCCCAGTACATGCCGCCGTTGATGGTACAGCTGCCGAGCCCGATGACAAACTTGGGATTCTGCATCTGCTCGTAACTGCGAATGACCCTCTTCAGGGTTTTTACCGAGAGGTAGCCGCTGATCATGAACAGGTTGGATTGCCGGGGCGTCGGCCGCCACTGGATACCGAAACGGTAGGCATCGAAACGCGGAGTCATCAGGGGGCGCATCTCGATGGCCCCGCAACCGGTTCCGTACCCGAGGATCCACAGGGAATTGCTGCGGGCCCAGTTCATGAACTTCTCCAGCACTGCGTTGGCCGGGGCATGAACCCGGGGCCGGGCATCGCAATAGTAGTCCTTCAACGGATCGATCTCGAACTGCTCTCCATCGGGACCGGTGACCATTCTTTTTTCGATATCGTTCATCGTCGCACCTGTATCAGCAAAACGGCCAGCAAGCCGATGGCTGTGGGAATTTTCAGAAACCAGCGGACCGACTGGTCCACCCGGAAACGGGGAAATACCGCCCCCACCAGGACACTCCAGAAATAGATGAAGAAACATTTTACGATCAATTCCGGCCAGCTGGTGGCTCCACCGAAAAAGAGGTTCATGTACAGGACCGTCTTGGCCATGGGAAAGATGGAACGGTTGGTCTGCAGCAGAGCCAGAAAACTGGAATGGAATTCCGTGGGCGGTCCGATGGGAATCTCCTGAGGCGCCAGGACCACACTGAAGGGGTTGCGCATCATGCTGCCCAGGAAAGCCAGCATACCGGCAGCGGCGGCCAGGGGATTGGTGAACAGGGTCCAGTGGAGAATGCCTCCCTGCTGGGCGGCCACGATGGTACTGATGGAAAGACTCTGGTTCTGGGCGGCCACCGAGAGGACCGCCAGCACCATGGGCATTTCGGCGGCGGTGACCTGGGAGAGTCCGCGGCTGACCCCGATGGCGCTGTAGGGATGCCCGCTCTCACCGGCCCCGAGAGCCATGCCCAGGGTACCGAAGAAGGCAAAGGAGAGAATCAGCACCAGGTCGCCGGAAAAACTGAAATTGGAAAAAACCGGACTGTCGTAAATGATCGGGATGAACAGGTAGATACCGATGCCTCCGGAAAGACGGAAAACCGGCCCCAGGTAGTACATGACTCCGTGGGTAATGGAACTTCGCA
>CAYMND010000319.1:0-3890 GCA_964391685.1 uncultured Clostridia bacterium
ATCATCCCCGCCTTTTCTTCGAGGGTCAGGCGCCCGATCAAATCGTCGATCCGGGCATCGACTGCCTCGTTTGAATCCAGAAAACGATATCTTTGAGTATCGTTACCGGGTACATTCAATGAAAATAAGAGGACAAAGGCCAGTTCAGCCAGGAGTTTGATCATCTTCAACCCTCATCGGCTATTGTAATGAGGACAGAAACTTTCGGCAAGTCAGAGAAAAAATCAGCCCCGGTACAGAGACCGCCCCAGCACCCGGACATAGTCGGTAAACGGTCCCGGAGTGGCGTCCTCACTCAGCTGCTGATACATGATGCCGAGTTTGGAATCCAGCAGATCGACAATGTGCAGTATCATGGCCTCCGGCGTCTTGGGTACCTCGGGTGAGCCGAACTCCTTCTCGCCGTGATGGGAGACGATCAGATGCTCGATCTGCAGTACCCACTCCGGAGACACCGGTTCCATTCCCTCCAGGAGTCGGCGGAACATGATCACTCCGAGAACGATGTGACCCATCAGCCCTCCGGCCGGTGTCTGTTCCACTCAAGGCGTTACGGTAAATTCCTCCAGCTTGCCCAGATCATGAAAGAGAGCACCCAGCAACAGAACTTCCAGGTTGATCTCGTAAAAAGGCTCCAAGGCCAGACAGATATCGATCATCTTCCGGGTATGAGCCAGAAGTCCGCCACGATGGGCGTGATGGATTCGCTGAGCTCCATAGTGATCCCGGAAGGCCGCACCGTACTGGTCGTCGAACCGGGTCAGCACAGCCTTCGCCTCCGGGGTACGCATTCTCTCTCTGACACAGGAAATCATTTCTTCATAGGCCTTGTCGACATCGAATGGAGCCCGTTCCTCCAGATCGGCGGCGTCGTAGCCCTCGTCACCGGGGCGGGCCGGATTGACCGCCTCGAGCTTGAGCTCCAACTTACCCTGATAGGCAGTCACCATAGCTCGTACCTGATAATCCCGTCCGGCCTCCAGCAGACGCTGATAATCGTCTGCCTTGTCCCATATCTTGGCCTCGATCTGGCCGCTGCGATCCTGGAATCGAACGGTCAGAAAAGGGGAACCGTCCTTTTTCTGCCGACGTTCCACACCACTCAGACGCAGGTAGAGGGTCGCCTGCTGATTGAGCTGAAGGTCAGCAATTCTCAAAGCTGTCTTGGTTGTCATGTCACTCCTCCAAATCGAGGTATTCAATCTGATAGGCGGATCTCAGGTCTCTCAGCCAATCCTGCAATCCGGCAGCGATTTTCTTCTTGGCCAGGTGGCTTTCAATCTGGGCGGTCATCTCCACCAGGCTTCTCGGAACCAGGCCCAGGGTTTCCTGAAGCGGCAGGTAATGGTCACGATAAAAGCTCTCAATTTCCCGGAAGTTGATCACCGCCCGGTTCTGCAGCCGTTCAGCGATGACCTTCTCGAAAATGACCCTCTCCCGAATGAACGCCTTGAAATCATTCCAACTCATCCCCAATCTGCGCAACACCGGGTAAATCACGTTGAGGGAGCCCATCCGGGCGATGACCGCCAGCTGCACGTTCTCGTAATCCTCCTCACGGATGTTCAGTTCGCTTTCGAACTCCAGGCTGACCACTTTGTAGTCGATCAGTTCGTCGAGAACGATGCGATGAAACTCGGTCGCCGTCTGCCCGCTTTCCTGAAGGATCGGAAAAAAGAGCATGGCCCGGAGCACATCCTGACGGGTGATCAGCGATCCGTTGACCGTGGCCTCGATCCGATCCAGCTGGACGGGCCGGGACTCCTGTGCCGGCAGCTTGAGCGCCGACAGCAGCAGCAAGATCATGAACAGATTTTTAAAACGCATTGCCGATTCCAAAATGAAAGATGAATCCATAGTCCGCCTTGGCCCTCAGGTTCCAGCTGAAGTCGATACGCAGGGGGCCCAGAGGCGTACGGTATTTGATCCCGAAACCCAGCGCCCGTTCCACCTTTTTGAGGTTGATGTCCCCGGCCCGGGAGTATACGTTGCCGATATCGATGAAAACGGAGCCGAACCATTCGTTGCTGGGTAAAAGAACCAGAGGGAAAGTGGCCTCGGCGTTGAACAGGAACAATCCCTCGCCTCCGGTGGGAACGGATGAAGTCTTTCCGTCCTCGCCGACAACCGTTTCCATGGGACCCAGCTTGTCAAGGCGGGTGCCGCGAAAACTGTTGATGCCTCCGGCGAAGAAACGTTCGGTGATGGACATGTCGCCGGCGGCGAATCCGTTGCGGAGAGAGAGGGAGAGGGAAATGGTTTTGGCGATATGGAAGTTCTTCTGATACCGCCACATGAAACGGAAAAATGAATCGTGATCCCAGAAGAAGGGCAGACCAACCTTGAGGTCTGTGGAGAAGAAATCTCCCCGGGTGGGATTGAAAGGATCGTTCCGTTTATCGGTGACAAATGAGAAATTGAAGGCCAGCGTGTCGAAAGGATGGTGCAACTGGTCGGTGGCAGTCTCGGTGATTTCCAGGTCGGTGAGTTCGGTGCGGTACCAGTTCAGACTGGCCGAAATGAACGATGTGGGGCTGGTGCGTCTGACCAATGTCGGACCGACGCCGATGCGCTCGAACGTGTAGCTGGAAAAGGTTTCTTTTTCACGCCACAGCTTGAAGGAGGAATTGAGCTTTGTTCCGAACAGATTGGGCGTATCCAGTGAAATGACCAGACGGGTTTCATTGAGACCAGCCTGAAGGATACCGGACAGCGAGCTGTACGAGGAGAAGATATTGCGCCCCTGGAACTCGACCATGCCTCGAATTCCTTCGAACATGTTGCTGACGCCTTTTCGCTCCTCCCAGCCCAGACCGAAACCGTAGAAGCGGCTCTTATCCGGAATGATGGTCAGAAGAACGTTGTAGCAGCCGTTTTCGGTTTCCATCGTCTTCAGCCGGACATTGGAAAACGACCCCAGCTGCTCGATCTCCTCCAGAAAGAGATTCACCTTGGTGATGTCGTACGCATCTCCGGGATGAACCGGAAACATCTGGCGCAGCCACCGTTCCTGGAACGAACTGGCCCCGATGACAATCAGGTCTCCCAGACGATAAGCCTTTCCTTCGATGATACCGATCTCGATCTCCTTCTCCTGACCTCCGCTCAAACGCGGCTCGATCCGAACCTTGGCATATCCCCCGGCGATGTAAAACTGCCGCAGCCGTTCCATGTCTTCACTGAAACGGTGCTGAACGAAAGGCTCTCCGGCCCGGGTCTTCAACTGTTCTTTCAGAATCCGGGAATCAAAATGATCATTCCCTTGCCAGGACAGGGTTTTGACAATCACCCGTTTCCCTGGGGTCACCCGGAAATGCAGGTCGGCTTTCCCATTGCTGAACGTGGTCTCCACAGTCACCCTGGCATCCGGGTACCCCTGCTGGTAGTAGTACAGCCGCACCATCTCCTGATCGACAAGAACCGGGGTGGCCTGAAGCCACAAAAACCGATTGAACCAGTTGTCGTCCACCGACAACAGAGTCGAAACCTCCTCAGATGAAATGTCCGGAGCACCGCTGACCTCGATCTTGCCCAGGCGATAACGCCGGCCTTTTTCGGCGTTGAAAGTAATGACCTTTTCCCCTTTATGGCTCTCGTCAATGCCGGATGACATTTTGGCGTCCTGGTAGCCCTTGTTCTTGAGGAAGAGCATGAGTCTCGACTGGCTCTCCTTTTCGGCCCAGCTTTCGAATACCTTGGTTGTCCAGACGGACCGGACCAGTTTGAACTTGTTGCCCATGCCTTTGAAGTTGAACCGATAGAGAAGACCGGGATTCAGAACGACCTTTAAATCGACCAGTGAACGTTCCATTCCCGTAAACTGGGGAATGATTTCAATTTCCGGGAAAAAATAGTGCTGTCTGCGCAGCTGCTGGCGGATCTTGTCCAGC
>CAYMND010000320.1:0-3833 GCA_964391685.1 uncultured Clostridia bacterium
ACCGCAACCAGCAGCAATACAGCGGAAAGAAGAAACATGCGCCTGCCTTTACTCTTCTGAGGAGAAACCTCTTCCGGGAACTGCTCTTCCGGTTGCTTCCATTCCTTGGGTTCTGTGTTTGTCTTGTCCATGTCCCTATTCTAGCATGATGGGGAAAAGCGTGCATTTTTTCGAAAACTGTTGCCATGAGAGCGGCACCGATGATATAATTGATGGTAGCTTGGACTACCAAGCGTAGGTGAGGCTATTTATGGACACTGGGTTGAACATGTCGTCTCTGGTTTCGCTGGCGTCGCTCCGAACCGGTCAGACAATCATTGTCAGGATGATTATGCGGGGATGCGGCGCTCAGAACCGATTGTTGTCTCTCGGCCTGCGCAAAGGGGCGCGGGTTGAAGTGGTACGCTCTTCTAAAATGAACGGTCCGCTTATCGTGAAGGTCAACGAATGCCAAGTGGCCATCGGTCGTTGCCTGGCCGAGGCGGTTCAGGGTGATCTGGTAACGGAATAATGGTTTTCGCTCTGGTCGGTCAACCCAATTGCGGTAAGAGTACATTATTCAACGAGGTTGCGGGATACCAGTCGATGGTTGGGAATTTCCCCGGGATCACGGCCACATATACCACCGGCAACACCCAGGTTAAAGACAAGAAAATCGTCGTCACCGATCTTCCGGGACTCTACTCCCTGTTCGGGGGGGATGAAGCCGAGCAGGTGACTGTCAGGTATCTCGACGATCATCGGGACAACGTGGTTATCATCAATATTCTGGATGCTTCGGTACTTTCCAGAAGTCTGGAACTGACTCTTCAACTGATGGAACTGGGACGGCCGATGGTGGTGGCTGTCAACATGATGGATGAAGCCAGAAGAAAAGGGCTTGACATTGATGTCACCGGTCTGTCAGAAACTCTGGGTGTTCCCGTGATTCCGATGGTGGCCCGGAAAGGGCTGGGTGTACATGAACTGCTCGAGGCGGCGGTCGATCAGGCGGTTCCTCCTGTATTGCCTCCATACCCGGAAGTGTTTCTGAATTCGATCCGGACCTTGACGAAGAAGGCGATGGGCGGTGAAAAGTCCGATGGCTGGCCGTTCCGTTTTCTGGCCATGCGAGAGATCGAAAGGGAGGATCTCCTTCCGGCCGGAACGCAAAGCGAGAAAAGAGAGGAATTGCGGGATCGCTTGTCGGAATTGCGGCACGATCTTTCTTTTCGCCTTTTCGAACGGCACGTTCGGATGGGACCTTCGTTTCGGGACGAGTGGCGTCGGCGCCTTGACGATTGGCTGCTTCATCCCCTGATCGGACACATCTCCATGATTCTTTTTTTTGTCCTGCTGCTTTGGAGTGTGATGACCCTGGCTTCACCGGGCGGTGAATGGGTGGGAGCGGTGTCGGATCGACTCCATGAACTGCTTGTCGGCATGGATTTCCTGCCCGGCGTATTGAAGAGTACCGCCAAGGGATTGATCGACGGTATCCTGGGGGGGATCGATATCTCCCTGTTCTATTTGGTGCCGTTTTTCTTTTTCCTGGGGTTTATCGAAGATTCCGGATACCTGGCCCGGGTGGCGTTTCTGATGGACCGCCTGATGCATCGCATCGGCCTGCACGGCTTGTCGGTCATTCCGATGCTGTTGGGACTGGGGTGTACCGTCCCGGCCATTCTGTCGACACGGATGATCACGTCCCGCCGGGATCGGCTGGTGACGGCGATTTTGACAACGCTGGTCCCCTGTTCGGCCCGCACGGTGGTCATTCTGGGACTGGTGGGGGCGATATTCGGAGTCTGGAGCGTCATGGCTGCCTATCTGCTGGTCATCGTGGTGGTGGCTCTCAGCGGAAAAGTGCTTTCCCGGTTCAACAAGAACGTCCCGCCGGGTTTTCTGGTGGAAATGCCCAAGTATCATCTGCCTCGCTGGCGTTCATTGTGGCCCAAAACCTGGTATCGGATCAAGGATTTCCTGGTGGAGGCCTGGCCCCTATTGATCATCGGCAGCATTGCGTTGGAATGGATTCGCCATTTTCACGTGGAGGGGGCGATAAACAATCTGGTGGCACCATTCACCAGTGGCCTTCTGGGGCTTCCGGTCGCCACCGGAATCGTGCTGCTTTTCGGTATCATGCGCAAAGAACTGGCGCTTCTCCTGCTGATGAGTGCCATGGGGGTGACCGATGCCGCCGCCTTGTCGCATTTGCTCAGTCCCCAGCAGGTTCTGGTGTTCACCCTGTTCATCACCTTCTACATACCCTGCCTGGCCACGGTGGCGGTAATCAAGCGGGAATTCGGCTGGTCCACGGCTTTGTGGACTTCCCTGGGGACGTTCTCACTGGCGGCTCTGATCGGCGTTCTGGTTCGCATCAGCTTTGCGGCTGCGGGACTGTTTTTTTAGGGCCTGAAATTTCTTTCAGGCCCCGACTCTGGACGATCCGCTTACACGGTAAACCGGCTGATGGACTCCTGCAGATCCCTGGAACTTTCCCTCAGGGTGGCGGCGTTGGCCGACAACTCCTCCACCAGGGCGGCGTTGTGACTGACCACTTCCTCGATCTGGGAGACAGCGGTGTTGATCTGTTCGATGCCGGTGGACTGCTCCCGGGAACTGTTGTCGATCTGGGAGATCTTTTCACTGACTTTTCCGACGAAGGACTGGATCTCCTGGAAGAAGAGCTGCACCTTCTCCACCAGTTCCATGCCCCGGGCCGTCTTGTCCACATTTTCCGAGACGATTTCCTGGATGGTCTTGGAGGATTCGGCGGTCCGCTGGGCCAGGTTGCGTACCTCGGCGGCCACCACGGCGAAACCGCGGCCCGCGTCACCGGCCCGGGCGGCTTCCACGGCGGCGTTGAGGGCCAGCAGGTTGGTCTGGAAGCTGATGTCATTGATTACGTTGACGATGCTGTCGATCTTTTCGCTGGATTGATTGATCTCCTTCATGGTGACGGTGACATCATTGAACAGGGAGGCGTTCTGGGTGATCTGGTTGGAGAACTGCCCGATCTCACTGTTGACTTCCGACGCGTTCTCGCTGTTGGTTTTGGTGGTGGAGGTGAACTCTTCGATGGTGGCCGAAGTCTCGGTGAGGGATGCGGCCTCCTCACTGGTACGGCTGGCCAGGTCGTTGCTGGCGGCGGCCACCTCGTCGGAGGCGGTCTGAACACCGTTGCTGGTCTCCTGGGTGTTGCGCAGCAGATCCTGGATGGTGGAGGCGAACTCGTTGAAGCCTTTGGCCAGCTCTCCCATTTCGTCCTTGGTATCGTGGTGGACACGCTGGGTCATGTCTCCCTGGCCGAGGAGCGCGAAGCGTTGCTGGAATTCCTTGAGCGGGGCCAGGATGGATTTGATCAGAACGGCGATCAGGAGACCGGCCACTACGGAAAAGACGATCACCAGGATGAACCCCAGGGTCTTGAGTCGGTTGACCTGGGCCAGAACCTCCGCGGTGGGTACGGAGACGGCGTACACCCATCCGGTGTCGGGATCCTTGACGTAAAAGGCCCACTTGTAGACGCCGTACCAGTCGTATTCGAAACTGTCCGCCGCTGTGGTGGACGAGACGATGCGCTTGCCCCAGTCGTACTGTTTCGTATCCAGGGTCAGTTCGTTTTTATTGTCCGGGTGGGCGAGCATGATGCCGTCCCGGTCCATCATATAGGCGTACCCTTCAGCGCCAACCTTGATGGGATCCACGTATTTCTCGGTGAAGTACTTCCAGTCGACTGCTGCCAGCAGAATGCCTTTCTTTTGATTGTTCTCGAAAACACCGATACTCATGTAGACCTGAATGTTCTCGGAGCGGGCGCTTTTTTCAGGCCGGCTGATGTGGGTGATCTT
>CAYMND010000321.1:0-3829 GCA_964391685.1 uncultured Clostridia bacterium
TCGACGAAGAAGATTTCACCACCTGGGACCTGGCCAAGCTGTTCACCGAAATATCCGGATTGTTCCAAAGCGTTCTCGGTGAAGCGGAACATCTTCAAAAAATCCCCCTGAAGGAATACAGCGCCGCCCTGGAAATGGGCAACATGCCGATCGAATGGCGCTCGACCCTGTACGATTTCGCCTGCTGGACGGCTCTGGAATTCTACACCTCCGCCGATCAATCTGGCGCCCGTCCGGAAAACGCCTTCGAAATCGACGCCGCTTCCCCGGCTCTGGCACCGCTTGACGAATTCCTCCGATGGGCTCCGGAAACCGAAGATACGGAATCGGCTCAATACAATGCGATCGCCATATATCAGAATGTTCTGCGCTTCCGAAAACAGCACGGCAGTCGGGATGCTTTGGCTGACGCCGATCTGCTTCGCCTGCACTACGTACGCCACAATGCCTTCGGTGAATCAGCCAGTGCACGCTATATCCAGAGACTGGAAGAATGGATGGAAAAACTCGGGACATCGGACCTGGCCGCCCAGGCCTGCTACCTGGCAGCCAGGGAAAAGCTGGGTCAGGATGAGCCCGTTGCCGCCATGAAGCTGTGCGAACGCGGAATCGCCATGCAGAGCACCGGCCGGGGCGCACTCAATTGCACCTCTCTGAAAACCCAGATCCTGCAAAAGGAATATGAGATTCAAACGGAAGCGGTTCACCTTCCCGACCAGCCGATCCGGTTAACCGTCCGCTACCGAAACATCAAAAAACTGCACCTGCGCGTGGTTACGAAAAAACTGACCAGTCTGCTCAATAGCGAAAATCCATTCTCCGATCTCAACCACCCCGATCAGAAAACCTTCACATTCATGACCCAGGGGAAAGCGGAAGCCGAATGGTCGGTGGAGTTGAAGCCCACCTCCGACTTCCGTCCCAGAACCGAAACCATTTCCGGCCCTCCGCTGCCCGCCGGGATCTACCGAATACTGGTCAGCCATGATCCCGAATTCAAAACCAAACAGAATAAAATGTCCATGACTCTCTTCCAGGTGAGCCGTTTGAGCTTGATCCATCGGACACAAC
The DNA here is from genome assembly GCA_964391685.1 of uncultured Clostridia bacterium. Classification (GTDB taxonomy): domain Bacteria; phylum Acidobacteriota; class Aminicenantia; order UBA2199; family UBA2199; genus CAYMND01. Next base: position 1,072 of record CAYMND010000321.1, read on the forward strand.
CCGGTGGGAGACAGTTCGAGGGGTTCGTATGTGACGGAAACAATGGCCTGCCGATTCAGGGCGTCAAGCTCACCGATTACAGCTACGACCACAACAACCGCCGTTATATCGTTTCCCAGCAGGGGCAGAGCGATGAACAGGGACATTTCTCTCTCACCGGAGGCAGCAGCAACCATTACCGTCGCCTGCTCCTGGCGGAATCCCCCCGATTGGGGCAGCTCTTTCAGGTCTACAACTATTCATACGCCGAAAAAGAAGGATTTCAACTGCCGAGAACCGTTTTTTTCACCGATCGCTCCATCTATCGCCCAGGACAGACCATCCACTTCAAAGGCATCCTGCTGCGCCCGACTCCGGACAAGGAGAGTCATGTGCCGGTCAACGGCCAGGCTGTCACCGTAACCCTTCACGATGCCAACAATCAGGAAGCGGCCCGCCTGGAGCTGCGCAGCAACGATTTCGGCTCCTTCACCGGAACCTTCACCGCCCCGGCTGACCGGCTGACCGGTCGGATGTCCATCCGCTGCAGCTGGAGCAACGATCGTTCCTGGTTGAACGTGGAAGAGTACAAACGGCCCAAATTCGAAGTCCGTCTCAAGCTGCCCGAGCAGGAATTCCGACTCGGCGACAAAGTGACCGTGAACGGCGAAGCCCTTTCTTACACCGGCGCCGCAGTGGATGGTGCCAAGATTACTTACCGGGTCACCCGCCAGGTGCAGTACCCGCGCTGGTGGTCCTGGCTCTTTCAAAACTCCGGGCAAGCCCGGGAGATCACCCACGGAACAGTGAAAAGCGATGCAAACGGAGGGTTTTTCATCAAATTCGCAGCCCTTCCTGACTTGAAGGTCAAAAGAGAGAGTCAGCCGATTTTCACCTACCGGATTCACGCCGATGTCATCGACAGCAGCGGAGAGACCCGCAGTGACGAAACCAGTCTCCGACTGGGGTACACCGCCCTGGCCGCGGACCTGGATGTTCCGGATTGGGCGGAAACCGGAAAACCGCAGATTTTGACCATCCGCCTCAACACCCACAACGGCCTGCCGCTGACCGGAAAAGGGAGCATCGAAATAAACACCCTGAATGGACCGAAGCAGCCGGTCACACCGGAAATGGAAAATAGCAGAAGGTTCTACCGACTTCCCGAGACCACCCCCGCTCCATCCGGACCGGACTGGCACAGCTGGCCTCTGGGTAAGCTGGAGGTTCAGAAGACATTTTCCATCGAAAAGACCGGTACCCCTGGCCGTGTGGAACTCAGGCTGCCTGCCGGCGCCTACAGAGCCCGTCTGACAACCCGGGACCGCTACGGCACCGAAGTGGAAGCCATCGGCTATCTCCTGGTTCACGATGCCGACTCCGCGAACTTCCCCGTGGCAACCCCGTTCCATGTCTCAGCTCGAAAAACGCGGGTAGAACCCGGCGAAACATTCGAAGCCCTCCTGGGGACCGGATACGAACAGGGATCGATGCTGGTGGAGATTTTTCGCGCCAAGACCTGTCTCAAACGCTATTGGACCGCCGCCGAAAAAACCCAGAATCTTTTGCATGTTCCGGTGACCGAAGAGATGCGCGGCGGCTTCACCGTTCTCGTATCCTTCATTCAAAAGCAGCGGATGCGCCAGAAACAACTCCGGGTTGACGTTCCCTGGAGCAACAAAAATCTCTCCCTGCAATGGCAGAGTTTCCGTTCGAAGCTCCTGCCGGGGCAGAAAGAGACATGGTCCCTGCAGATCAAAGGAACGGATGCCGAAAAAAGGGTTGCCGAGATGGTGGCCACCCTGTACGACGAATCTCTCGATCAGTTCCTGCCCCACCATTTCCCGAGCTTCTCCTCTCTGTTCCGAAACGAATACAGTCAGCCGGAATTTCAATTCTCCAATCACTCCCTGATCATGATCCCCTACGAGTACAACGGCTTCAACGTGCCCACTTTCTTTTTCAGCGAACACTACGTCGGGTTTCCCGATTTCATCCGCGAAGATTTTTTCGGATACGCCATGCGATTTGCCGTCAGAAAAGGCATGAAAAATGAAGTCACCCCCTCGGAGGGGATGGAGGATCGGGCGGTCATGGCCGAAGCACCCGCCCCGGCTCCTCAGGCAACCGGAGCCGTACTGGGAGCCGCCCTGGGCGGCGGAGATGTTCCGCCGGAGTCAACCCCGCCGGGATCACAGCCCAGGCCCAACCTCGAAAAAATTCAGGCTCGAAGCAACCTCAATGAAACCGCATTCTTCTTCCCCCAGCTGCGAAGTGACCAGGACGGACTGGTCAGGCTGGAATTCACCATGCCCGAGGCCCTGACCCGCTGGCGTTTCCTCGGCTTGGCCCATACCCGCCGCCTGGAATTCGGCCTTTTGGAGGATCATGCCGTTACCCAGAAAGACCTGATGGTACAACCCAACCCGCCCCGTTTCCTGCGTGAAGGTGATGAGCTGGAGTTCACCGTCAAAGTCAGCAACCAGAGCGAGGAAGAAGCAAACGGCAGCATCCGCCTCTCCTTCTTCGATCCCATGAGTGAAAAAAGACTCGATGCCGAACTGACCAACGGGACACCGGATCAGTCCTTCACCATTCCGGCCAAACAATCCCGTTCACTGGGCTGGAAGATCCGCATTCCCGACGGGATCAGCCTGCTGGGGTTCAAAGCCGTCGCCGCAACCGGAAAGCAAAGCGACGGGGAGGAGGGTCAGTTCCCGGTACTTTCCCGCTTCATTGCCGTCCAGGAGGCATTGCCCCTGTGGATCAGCAAGGCGGG
>CAYMND010000322.1:0-3811 GCA_964391685.1 uncultured Clostridia bacterium
TGAGCCCAACCTGGTTCAATCGCAGACGAACCATTTCGGTAATGACCTCTTCCGGGGTGTCTGGGAAGTGCAGGCGGGCCGGCAACGAAATGTTTTCAATGATATTCATAGAGTTGAGCAACGCGCTGTTCTGGTACAGAACACCCAGATTGCGGTAAAAATCTGGATGTTGATTTTCACTCATGGAATCGAGGCTTTTCCCGAAAAAGTATATTTTTCCGGCAAGAGGGGGAAGAAGCCCGACCATTGTTTTGAGAAGCGTAGATTTTCCACATCCGCTGCGCCCGATGATGACGGTCGTGGAAGCCTTGTAAATGTGGAACGATATGTCATTCAGAACCGGTTTTTCGTAACCGGCGCTAAGGTTTTGGACTTCTATACTTGGGGTTTGGTTCATTTTAAAAGTAGATGATCATGGCGAAAATACAATCGATGACAATGATGGAAGAAATCGAAACCAGAACGGCATTGGTGGTCGCCAGGCCGACTCCTTCCGCACCGCCGGAGGCGCGAAGTCCTGTAGATCCGCTGACGAGAACCACAGCCCAACCGAAGGTCATTGTTTTGATTGTGGCCAACAGGATGTCTCCGAGATCGATGACGGCAAGCATCTCCTTGATGAAAACGTTTGCCGGAATCGAAGAGTACATTTCGCCGACCAGTATGCAGCCCAGAATACTGATGAAGTCAGCGCAGATCAGCAACAAGGGGATGGACACGGTCATGGCTGTCAGGCGGGGAACCATCAGAAAGCGAACGGGATCGATCCCCATGGTCTCCAGGGCGTCAATCTCTTCCATCACTTTCATGGTGGCGATTTCCGCTGTGATTGCCGCTCCGATCTTACCAGCCAGGATAATGCCGGTCATGATGGGCACGAGTTCCTTGATCATGGCAAAGCCGGCAATGGTCGGCAAGTAGATATCGCCGCCGAGCAGGCGCAGCTGGGCTGCCGTGGTCAATGAAATGGTCAGACCCACCAGAAGGGAAATGATGCTCGTGATGGATAGGGATTTATAGCCCATCAGATAGAGCTGTTGGGTGAAATCACCTTTCTGGACACCCCGACGATGCAACAGGAAGGAAATGATGTGAGATATGCTGTCGGCGATCAAGCTCAGCATGGATGTCAATGAAGAGATCAACTGGTAAGCCCAGGCGCCCAGGGAGGCAAGGAAACCGATCTGAACTCGCTCCGGCTTTGATGATGACTGTGGTTGTGATCGGCTCAGCATCTTCAGGAGGCGGTCTTCCCGCTCACCGATATGGATGAACCGGCTGCTGGGGAAACGTCTGGATATCAGTGACGAAAGACTGGCTCCGGCCGAATCCAGGTGTTCAACACGGGAAAAATCGACAATCAGTGGGGTTTGCGGAGGAAGATGGGCAATATCGGTCCACAGTTCAGGAACTGAATCGATGTCGAGCGAGGCAGGCATGACCAGAACAGTTTCTTTTTCATTTGGCATGACAATCATTTCGGTTATGTATTATAGATTGTCTGAAAAAGTGATTCAATCAACAGATCTCCGTCGGCTTTTTTGATATCGGCCTTTATTGTTTATCGCTAGTGGTTTTTGTTGCAATATTGCGTCGGGGAAGATGCTCGAAACCTTCTCCGTAAACCTGATGGATGTCATGAATGATCACGAAGGCGTCATGATCATGACTGGAAATGATGCGACGGATTTCCGGAATGTCTTTCCTCGGAACAACGGTGGTCAGCATCATACGCTCTTCGCCGGTGTACCCTCCGACTCCTTTGAATATGGTGAGGCCCCGGCTCAGGCGGTCGAAAATCGCCTGTTTGATTTCATCGGGTTTGTCGGTTACCACCATGACTCTCTGGCTGGCTCGAAAGCCGTTGATCACCATGTCGATAACCTGAACTTCGATGTAGATGAAAATCAGGGAATACATGATTTTTTCCAGGGGAATGAAAATCAGTGTGGCTGCGCCCAGCACCAAAATGTCGATGATCAGGAGCGTCCGGCCGATGGGGATTCGGCGGAGGCGCCATAGGATCTGGGCCAATGCGTCCGAGCCTCCCGTTGACGCGCCTGCGTAATAGATCAGTCCGAGACCGAGGCCGACAATGGCACCGCCGTAGAAAGCCGCCAGCAGAATGTCGTTTGTAACCGGTTTGATTTTCAGTATGGTGAAGAAATCGATGAGGACATTCATCAGAATGGTGGCGTAGATGGATTTGGCACCGAAGCTTTTACCGAGTTTTCTGGTGGCAATGATGAAGACTGCCGCCGTCAGGGCCAGTGATGTGGAACCAACAATGGGAAGTCCGGTCAGGTTCTGGGCGATGATGCCGATTCCGGTTACTCCCCCTTCGATCATGCTCAGCGGCAGGATAAATAGTACATAACCCAGGGCGCTGATGATGGATCCAAAGGAAATCATCAGCCAGGGCCAAAGCATTTCTTTATGTTCTTTCAGTTGTTTTACCATGATGAACCTCTATGAAGTGGTGGCCTATTATAGCGTGTTAGCGGCAGAAAATTCAAGTTCTCCGGGCGGTCAGCCGAGAGAGACCAGATGGCTGACCTGCCTGGGGTAAGTGAGATGGGCGGAAAAGGAAAGCCGGCTTTTGTCTCGGGATAGAAGTCTGATGATATTGTCCTGGGCCAAGGACGGAGTGTTGTTTTGTTCAGAGAGGTGAGCCAGGAAAACATGGCGGAGCCTGGATGTTCCGTGAGCGGCAATCAGATCGGCGGTCTGCCGGTTGGACAAGTGACCCAGTTGACTGGCGATTCTGGTTTTCAAGGAAACTGGATAGGGTCCGTTGATCAGCATGTTCTCGTCGTGGTTGCTTTCGATAACCAGGATGTCCGATTCGCTCACTGCCCGGCAGAGATGATCGGTGACTTCTCCGGTATCGGTCAGGTGGAGCAGAGATCCGAGAGGATGGCGGAAATGGAAGGCACAGGGTTCGGCCGCATCGTGCCGGGTCGGCAGAACCGTGACGATGGTTTCCCCCAACTTGATTCGGTTGAAGTGAGACAACGGGTAGAAAATCGGATCGGCTGTCTCCGAAAGAGGAAGCGATCGGGCTGTTCCTCGGGTCAAAAAAATGGGAACGGGATTCTTCTTGAGAAACTGCGACAGGCCGGAGATGTGATCAATGTGTTCATGGGTGATAAACACTGCGTTGATTTGAGAGGGGGTAAGATTGCATTCCTGCAGCCGTTGACAAAGCTGTCGATAGCTGATGCCCAGATCGACGAGAAAATTGTGGTTATCGAATTGCAGAAGAAAGGAGTTGCCTTTTGAACCGCTGGCCAGGGATGCGCATTTGATCATCGACCATTATATCAGATGATGGTGTGAAGCGGAATTTGGTTTGTTCCAGGATGTTGTGTTTTATGTCGGAAAAAAAGAGGTTCAGCCCGGCATTCATTCAAACAAAGGGTACTGCTCTTGAGAAATGAGTGGTATTCCCTGATAATGGGTTTTTATTCTTCCTGGAGGCTGTCAGATGAACGTCATGTCGGTAATCGATCAAGTCAACACCTGGTTGTGGAGTACTCCCCTGGTGGTTCTCTGCCTTGGAACGGGCATTTATTTTTCCATACGAACTCGTTTTATCCAGCTGCGTCTGGTCAAAGACATGGTCAGTCAACTTTTTCGCGGAAAAGCATCCGCGTCCGGCGTTTCCTCTTTCCAGGGCTTTGCCATGGCTCTGGGTGGTCGTGTGGGCACCGGTAATATTGCCGGTGTGGCTACGGCGATCGCCATGGGGGGGCCCGGTGCTCTGTTCTGGATGTGGGTCATCGCGACCCTCGGTGGCGATCAGTCGAAC
>CAYMND010000323.1:0-3809 GCA_964391685.1 uncultured Clostridia bacterium
TTCACCGGTCTCCTGGGCGCCTGGCTGAGTGCCGTCTTCATCATCCCCAGAATCAAAAAAATCGAAACCCGGACACCCATGCTCACCTTTCCGGACTTCCTTCGACATCGATACAACCCCAAAGTTGCCTACCTGGCCGCGGTCGTTTCGGCCATCGGCTACATGGGGTTCACCGGCGGACAGATTCTGGCCGGAGCCAAACTGGCCTCGGCAACCCTTTTCCCCTCGCCGCCGCTTTCCATGGATCCTTTTCAGTTCTCCCTCTTGCTGATCGCCTTCATCACCATCCTGTATACCGCTTTCGGCGGATTGAAGGCAGTGGTCTACACCGACACCATCCAGTGGCTGATCCTGATCGGAGGTCTGCTGTTGGTGACCCTTCCAGTGGCGTTGAGCCGGGTCGGCGGTTGGAATGGTCTTCGGTTCAAATTGCCACCCACCCACTTCTCCCTGGCCAACATCTCCCCGGCGACCCTGTTGAATTGGCTGTTGACCATTGTACCCATCTGGCTCATCGGCATGACCCTCTATCAACGCATGTTTGCCTGTAAAGACAAAAAAGAGGCCAGAAAAGCATGGTACATCGCCGGAGCATTTGAATACCCGCTCATGGCATTCACCGGCGTCGTTCTGGGTATGTGCGCCCGAGTTCTCTTCCCCGCCGCTGAGAGCGAGATGGCGGTCCCCATGATGATCCAGAACAGCCTGCCGGCAGGCGTGGCCGGTCTTGTCGTGGCCGCCTATTTCTCGGCCATCATGTCCACCGCCGACAGCTGTCTGATGGCATCCTCGGGCAATATCGTCAACGACCTCATCCTGCCGGTATTCCCGAAAAAACTCAATGAAAACCGACAGCTCAGGCTGTCCATCTGGGTCACCCTGATCGTCGGAATCGCCGCCTTCATTCTTGCTTCACGCTATCAGAGTGTTCTCGACATCATTCTCTATGCCTATGGATTCATGGTCTCCGCCCTGTTCGTTCCGACTCTGGGCGCATACTTCTGGAAAAGGAGCTCGGCTTTTGCGGCCCTCTGGGCCATGATTACCGGGGGAACGGTTACATTGACTCTTCAGTCCGGTTGGATGATCCTGCCCCGGTCTTTGGCGAAAATCGGGCTGGAGAACAGTATATGGGGCATGACGGCATCGGCCATCGTATTTGTCATTCTGACGCTGATCCGTCCGGGAGAGAAGTCATGAGCCGATACGACACGACAGTCAAGATCGACGGGGCCACCCTGCAGCACGGTCCAAACAACAGAAGAGTATACCTGATGAAACTAGGAAAGGCCCCATTGGACAGCCTGTATGAAAAAATTCTTGACCTGGCGGACCGGGGCGACTACGAGAAACTGTGCCTGAAAATTCCCCGATCCCGGGCTTCGTACTTCAAAGCCAAAGGCTTCCAGGAGGAAGCTTCAGTTCCTGGTTTTTACAACGGCCGGGAAGAAGGAGTTTTCCTGGGCAAATTTCTATGCTCCAAGCGTATGGCTCTCGGAGATCCGTCTGAACTGGACCGCATATTGACCATCGCTAAAACCAAAAACGGTCTGGATAACTGTGAAAAAATCAATCGAAACAGCAGTCAAATCAGGAAAATGGGGAAAAACCAAGTGGAGGAGATGGCCTCACTATATAGACAGGTATTCCCCAGTTATCCCTTCCCCATCGATCAGCCGGAATATCTGGCGCAGACCATGGAAAGCCACATCCACTACTTCGGTATCCATCGCCGGGGAAGCCTGATTGCCCTCTCCTCGGCTGAGAGTGACACCGAGGCAAGAAACGTGGAGATGACAGATTTCGCCACTCTCCCCGAATATCGAGGACAGGGCCTCGCCCAGTCACTTTTGGATCATATGGAAAAATACATGGCCGATCGGGGCTACATTACCGCCTACACCATCGCCCGGGCCGCATCCCCTGGAATGAACATCACCTTCTCCAGGTTGGGTTACACCTTCGGCGGACGCCTGGTCAACAACACCCAGATATCCGGACGGATCGAATCAATGAATGTATGGTACAAAACGTTGTCCCTTTGAATCTTGTTACATCCATTCCATTCATACACTCAACCTGTTTTTTTTATCCCTTTCCTTTCATTTATCTTCTTCTTCACGAGAAAATTGAACCAAGTCAATATATATAAATGCTGTATTTACAACATTTTTCCCGCGGGTAAGCCGCAGAATTGCAGGGAGGTCAGTATGGGACTGAACAATCCGTTCCTGATCGGTTTCTTGCTCTGCGCAGGCCTGTTTGTCATCATCTCGATGATGATCGTTCATAACCTCCAGCGCATGGGGGTCACCATCAACTTCCCCATCATCCGGTTCCTGATTCCGATTTATGCCTTCCGGTATCGCCAGATTCATCTCAAGAGATTTGGAAACAATGGATGGCTTTTCCATCTTTGGGTGCTCTCCATCAATCTGGCCCTGATTTGTTTTGTCATCATTCTCTTTTCCGAATGAAACCAGCCTGATACAATACCCATATGCGCAACATCAAAATCATCATCCAGTACGATGGTACACGATATCAGGGTTGGCAGCGCCTGTCCGACAGCAAGAGCACCATCCAGGAAAAGATCGAGTCCGTTCTTTCAACCCTGGTTGGAGAAGAAGTTCAACTGGTGGGCTCCGGCCGCACCGACGGCGGTGTTCATGCCGAAAAGCAAACCGCCAACTTTCACACCCGGTCGACTGTGTCCTGCGAAGAAGTCCTGGAGCATTGCACCCGTTTTCTACCCGCTGACATTGTGGTCCGGGAAGCCGAAGAGGTCGCACAAGATTTCCACTCCCGTTTCAAGGTCAGAGAAAAAATCTACCGCTATACCATCGACAACGGACTTCACCACAATGTTTTTTCAAGAAAATACGCGCTGCATCTTCCGCAGAGGCTTGAGATCGAGACCATGCGCGAAGCGGCCAAGGTTTTCGTCGGCCAGCACGACTTTCGCAGTTTCACCAAGCTGCAAACCAAAACCAAAAGCACCGTGCGTACTGTTTTCAGTATCGAAATCGTTGAAAAATACCCCTTCCTCTATATCCGAATCTGTGGGAACGGATTCCTTTACAAAATGGTCCGCCTCATGGTTGGCGCACTAATCGACGCCGGAAGGGGTCAATTGAATGCCATCCAAATCAAGGATATTCTCCGGAAAAAGGATAAAAACAATCCCATCGAACCCGCACCGCCTCACGGACTGTGTCTGGAAGAGGTGGTGTATTGAGCCTGCGTGAAAGTCCTCCATCGGAGACGGAGTTGAAAAGGCCATGTTGGCACAACAGATATGCGGTAACAGGAGGGATACTGTTCCTTCTGACTATAGCGGCCAAATTCCCGCTGCGTCACATTTTGCAAAATTCAAAAGGCTTCCTTGCCATTATTTCCGGCAGCCTTCCCAGCCTGCTGATGACCATGGCTGTCTTTTTTTTCCTCTGGGCTTTACTTCCCCGTCACCCCCAACGAGCATTTTGGATCTCCCTGACGCTGGGAGTACTGGACGAAGTTCAGCAGGCGTTGACCGGAGCGACCTTCGACTGGTGGGATGCCGGCGCTGTACTCCTGGCAGCACTCACCTGTCAGTACATTCTGTTTAAAAACCGTGTTTCCTCTCAATCAGACCAGAACAACAGTTGAGCTGACCAAAGCACCATACAAGGTACCACTTTTTGGTGCCAGTCCCTTTTTCATTTTTCTTTTCCGTCCCCCTTGCAATCCCATCCCATCTATGGCATAGATATTAACACACAAGCAGTCCAAAGACGCATAGGTACTGCAGGGGGACTCGTTTCATGCCA
>CAYMND010000324.1:0-3807 GCA_964391685.1 uncultured Clostridia bacterium
TGAACGGCTTCTTGAGCAGTTCAGTCGCCCCGTTCTCCATGGCCTCGACGATCAGATGGTGATCGGAATACCCGGTGATGATGATCACGGGGGTCTTCTTCTTGATCGTTTTTATCTCCTTGACCACCCAGTTACCCGGCTTGTCGGGCAGGCGCATATCCGTGATCACCACATCCGGTAAAAAGCTCCTGAATTTCTCGATGCCATCCAGTGCCGTCAGGGCCAGTAACACATCAAATCCGTTTTTGCGAAAAAAATCCCGAAGAAATTCGAGCAGATCCTTGTTGTCATCGATAATCAACAACCGACCGGGTATCATGACTTCTCACCGGCAGCAAATCCGACAATCGCCTGGGCAATCTCCGTCAGAGGAAGTTGTTTTCGGACCGCTCCACGCTCGAAAGCCTTCTTGGGCATCCCGTACACGATGCAGGATTCCTCATCCTGACCGATTGTTGTACAGCCCCGTTGCCTCATATTGAGCATGCCTTCCGCACCGTCCTCCCCCATACCCGTGAGAATGACTCCCATGATGTTGGTCCCCCCGATTTTGGCTGCGGAATTGAACAAAACGTTGACCGCAGGACGATGATACCCCACCGGTGGCCCGGAAAGATGATGGCAGATATACCGGTCCTGTGCCCTGGAAACCGTCAGGTGAACATCCCCCGGAGCCAGCAGAATTTCGCTGGATCGAGGCATATCCCCGTCATTGGCAACTCGAACCGCATGCCCCGTCTTCTTGGTCAGCTGCTCGGCCAGGGAATCGATAAATGCGGCCGGCATGTGCTGAACCACAAGGATCGCCGGAAACTGCTTCGGAAGCTGGGAAAAGATCTGGTTCAGCGCCTGTACTCCTCCGGTTGAAGAGCCGACAACCACCAGCTTGCTGTCCAGAGCGGATTGAGGGATCTCAACTCTTTCCGGAACCTTGATGGCCCTAACGGCTACACGAGCCCTTCTCAGATTGGACCGGGACGCCTGACGGACTTTCTCGATGACATTGGCTTTGATGGTATCCAGTTCCCGCCACGAGGAGACTTCGGGTTTGGGAATATAATCCACCGCTCCGATATTCAGGGCTTCCAGCGTGATGGCGGCTCCTTTTCTGGTCAGGGTACTGATCATGACTACCGGTGTCGGACGACTGGTCATGACTTTCCGGAGAAATTCAATTCCGTTCATCCGCGGCATCTCGATATCGAGAGTAATGACATCCGGCCAGACTTCCCGCATCATATCCCGCGCCCGGAAAGGATTGGAAGCGGTCCCGATGATCTCGAACTCACCGCTCGATTCCAGAATATCCTTCAGAAAGGTCCGTATCACCACTGAATCATCTACGATGAGTACTTTTGGTTTTCCGGTCACAATTGTCCCTCAACCTTCCGCAGATATCGATTTTCATCATTGGCCAGATTTCCGGCCGCATTCATGGGTATGCGCTTGAGCATCACCCGGCCGTTTTCGGGAAAGAAGAGGATTTTGCGCGCCCAGTTGCCCCCCAGGTCTTCTCCGACAATCGGAATCTGCTCCATGGCCATGAAGGTTTTGATGAACCGGATATTGTTATCCCCCACCGAAGCCTTACCAGCCAGCCCCCCGCCACCGCCGAAAATCTTGGCGCACAGCTTGTCTCTGTCAACCTTCAACTTGACCAGTTCTCCCATGAGCAGTTCGATAGCGAACATACCGATCCGGGCGCTGGGACTGATGAATATCTCCTCGTCTCGAAAGTCCCCCGGTATTAGAAAATGATTCATCCCTCCGATACCGCCTCCTTTTTCATAAATACATGTGGTGATGCATGAACCGACCAGTGTTCCGATCGCCTCCGCCTGGCCGGTGGCATAGAATTCGCCTACGTTGAGGATCACGACCTGCCTGTTGAATTTATTATTGAACTGTTTAATCATTTCTCTTCACATATATGGATCTTTTCAATGGTTTGAACAACTCGGGATATCGAAGCAGGCTTTCGGAATGCCCGGAAAACAGGTACCCGTCACCAGCGAGATGCTGATGAAGAGTATGATATAGATGTGTTTTTCCTTCACTGTCGAAGTAAATGGCCACATTGCGGCAGAAGATAATGTCCATTTTGTTCTTGAAGGGATACCGTTTGGACATCAGATTGAGTTGTGCGAAACGAAGGTTGGAGGTGTAGCGGGGGTTGAAACGAAAAGAACCTTCCTTCTCTTCCAGAAAGAAACGTATGACCCGCCTTTCGCTGAGGGAAAGAACGGCAGCGGCGGGATATATTCCTTTCTTTGCGATTGCCAGACTTTGCTGATCAATATCGGTTCCCAGTATTTTGATGTCCCATTCATCGGGTATTTCTCCGCCGAAGTAATCGTTCACCTCCATCAGAATCGAATACAGTTCCTCGCCGCTGGAGCAAGCCGCGCTCCAGATGCGCAGGCGTTTTTCCTTGGCCCGGACTTTTTGCAGTTGGGGCAGAATCTCCTTGTGGAGGATCTCAAACTGGATGGCCTCACGAAAAAAGCCGGTAAAATGCGTAGTGATCCGGCTGATCATTTCCTCGTAGGCCCGGGGCGTACTGTCCAGATACTCCAGGTATTCGTTGAAGCTCGAAATATGCAGGTTCTTCAAGTGCTTGCCCAGGCGAGATATGACCAGAGCCTTCTTGGAATCGCTCAGGGAGAGGCCGATCTTTTTGTATACGATACTGCGCACCTGCTCGAAGTCCGCATCCGATATGAATGTCGGAGGTAGAAAGGCTGACATGGCGTCCTCGCCCTTCAGGCTGCTTCTTCAGACTTGAATATCTCTTTCAGTTTGAGGAGAAAAACAAAACGCTTATCCTTCTGTCCGATTCCGATCAGGTATTCTCCCGGAATCTGGTCAATCTGGGGGGCATCGTTGATTTCTTCCTTCTTGAAACCGATCACCTCGGATACCCGATCGACTATGATGCCGATTTTTTTGTCCCTTACCGTGGCAACCAGGGTAATTGTCTTGTCATCGTATTCCCGATCCGCGAATGAAAGACGCCTGCGGAAATCATAAACCGGAATGATATCGCCTCTCAGATTGATGACTCCCCGCATAAATACGGGACAATCAGGTACCTGGGTTATTGCCGGAACCGTTATGATCTCCTGGATCAGCTGAATGGTGATGCCGTATTCCTCTTCACCAACAGTAAAAGTGAGGAATTCGTTGAATTCTTTCAGGATTTCGTCATCCTCATCCTCATCAAATTCTTCCTCGATTGTCTCGGACATTTCACCGGCCTCGTTGATTCCGCCGTTATCTTGTGGCGAACCGAATTCGACCGGCTCTTTTACGGACTCCGTTGTTTGTACCACTTTGGGCAGTTTGATCTCTTCGATCTTGTCCTCCTCAGCGCCTAGAGTGTACGCTAAAAGGTCTTTTTCCAGAACTGTGGCATAAACCAGCCGCATCGGTATCCCTTCGCCGCTGAACCCCTCATCCCGAAGCAGCATATCCATGTCGACATGAATTTCGATGATTTCCCCGGTTTTCTCGATTTCACGTATGAATGCCAGAGGACTCTCGTACTGTCCGGTCTCGCAGAGCTCCATTTTGACCAGATAGACATGAAATCCTTTTTTCTGATAGGAATTCATCCGGTATTCGTCTATGACCACATTTTCGCTGACTGTTTTCAGCTGTTTCAATCGTGGTTCCTGTTCTCCGCTCTGCTCCCTGATGACCTGTCCCAGATCTCTCAGGTTGCCTGACACATCCATACCATCGCTTCCCTGTACGTTCTCCAGCAGGACTTTCAACTGGTCAATAGCGTCCAGAACGACGGATGAA
>CAYMND010000325.1:0-3788 GCA_964391685.1 uncultured Clostridia bacterium
GGTGTCCTGCACCTTTGTTCCGTACCGATTCAAGTTCCTTCGGCTCAGGAATGGCGGGAAAGGAAAGCCTTGCTGGAAAAGGCACTGCTTGTCATATCACCCGTCAAATCAGACAGGGATACCAAAAGAGACAGCAATATCGACTCTGCACTGTCAGCCGCCCGTTCCGTAATGGACAAACTGGAGTCCATTCACTCTCTGGATGAAGAGTACGAGAACCTCAAACGAGAGAAAGAACGCCTTCACGAGTGGGACGACATATCGATCCAGGATCTCCAGCCTTTGACGGAACAGGGATATGAGATCCGATTCTACGAAGTTGCACCGAAACAGTTGGACTCGATCCCGTCGGCGCTTTCGGCCTTTATCGTCAAACGGACCAAAACCCTCCTCTGGGTCGCCTTGATCGTTACAAAAGGGACCGTCATCGACTGCGATTTCAAGACATTGCAGCCGCCCCGAAGAAGTCTGGGCGAGATCGATGCGCAGCTGAAAGAAAACCGTGCCCATGTTTTCGCTCTCCGGAAAGATGTCGAGCAACTGGGCTCGGAGTATGCCAACATAGAGAAAGCCGTTGCATCAGCCGGATTGGAGATTGAGCTCGCCGAAGCGGCTTCGGCAATGGATCATACCGACGCCCTTTCCTACATTACCGGTTTTCTGCCGAACGACCAGGTGCCCGGGCTGAAAAAAGCCTGCCGCGACAACAGCTGGGCGCTGCTCATCCAGGACCCTTCACCGGAGGATGAGGTCCCGACTGTGGTTCGCAACAAACGTTGGATCGACATCATCAAACCGGTTTTTGAACTTTTGGGTACCATCCCCGGATACCGGGAAAACGATATCAGTCTGTTCTTTCTCCTTTTCTTCACCTTCTTTTTCGCCGCAATTATCGGTGACGGCGGGTACGGTCTGGTCATGTTCGGCGGTTCCTTCTACTTCGTCATGAGTATGCGCAAAAAAGAAAGATCCACACCGGCCATACTGACCCTGATGTTGGTCATGAGTTTCGCCACAATTCTATGGGGAGCCGTTACCGGCACCTGGTTCGGTTCGGAAAAGCTGGCCTCGATGCCCTTCCTTTCCTGGATGACCGTACCGGCGCTATCCTCCTTCAATCCGGCCAGTGGAGAAACGTTCAAGTTTATCTTTTTTGTAGTCGGAACGCTGCACATCTCCATTGCCCATGTATGGAACTTCATTCGCCAGATCAAGGAAAAACCGATGATCCGCGCTTTCACCCAGCTGGGTTGGTTGTTTCTTGTTCTGGGACTCTACTATCTGGTTCTGAATCTGGTCCTCAGCAGCGTAAAATACCCATTGCCACAACATGCCACATGGCTCATTGCAGCAGGTCTTTCTTTCATCATCCTCTTTTCACAGCAATCCGGCCGCTTTTTCCACGGTGTGGCCATGGGCTTTGCCAACCTTCTGACAACTTTCCTGAGCAGCATCAGCGCCTTCTCCGACATCATTTCCTATATCCGTCTCTTCGCTGTCGGCCTGGCCACCATTGAAATCTCCAAAAGTTTCAACGCCATGGCCTCTGGCATGGCCAACGGCGCAGTGGGAATTATTCTGGCATCAATCGTATTACTGCTTGGCCACACCTTGAATCTGGCCATGGGAGCCTTGTCCGTAGTCGTTCACGGTGTACGCCTGAACATGCTGGAGTTCTCCGGTCATCTGGGCATGGAATGGACGGGCAGGCCATACAAACCTTTTAAGGAGTAAAAGATGAACTTCAGTCAAATTGGAATCGGTGCAGCGCTGGCTTTGGCCGCAATCGGATCGGCATTGGGAGCAGGAGCCGCCGGCATGGCCGCAGTCGGTGCCTGGAAAAAATGTTTCGCTCTCAACAAACCGGCTCCCTTCATGCTGGTGGCCTTCGTCGGTGCCCCATTGACCCAAACCATTTACGGTTTTATTCTGATGAATACCCTCAAAGCCAAGGCTATGGCGTCCATCGATCCCGGATTGCTGCTTGGCGTCGGTATTCTCGGCGGTCTGGCCATGGGCTTTTCGGCCTGGTTGCAGGGCAAGGCGGGGGCTTGCGCCTCGGACGCTCTGGCCGAAACCGGAAAAGGCTTCGGTAACTACATCATGGTGCTGGGCCTGATCGAAACCGTGGCTCTCTTCGTCATGGTCTTCATGATGGGCGTTGTCGGCTGACAAGCCGAAAGAATTCCCCAGAAACAGATCGGGGCGGCAGCTATGGCGGCCGCCCCTGATTTCCCTTTATTTCAGGTTCCCTGAAAAAAAAATCACCTTTCTTTCTGCAAAACCAGATGCAGAATCAGGAATCAATCGGTAAAACGATTCCCAGCATTGCGAACCTGTTGCCATTTTGGCCGGTCCGGTATTTTGTGCTCATCCGGTTCCCGGTGGGGTGGTGAAGATCAGTAATCAATGGCCAGCAGCTTGAAATGAGCCTGCGGATGCCTGCACAGGGGACACTCCGCCGGAGCCGACTTACTCTCTACTGTATGACCGCAAACCGAACAGATCCACTTCGCCGGCTGTTCCCGTTTGAATACCGAACCGTTGAGCACATTTTCTCTCAGAGCCAGAAAACGTCGCTCATGATTTTCCTCCACCCGGCTGACCAGTTTGAAGGTTCGGGCAATTTCCGCAAAGCCTTCCTCCTCGGCCACTTTGGCAAACTCCGGATACAACAGAGTCCACTCTTCATGCTCTCCGTCGGCTGCCGCTTTGAGATTGTCCGATGTCTTTTCGAACAGCGCCACCGGGTACCCTGCCTCCCGTATGGAAAGCATCTCGCCGTTCATTCCGGCGATCAGATGCTTGTAAAACTCCTTGGCATGCTGAAACTCATTGGCGGCCGTCTCCAGCAGATATTCCTGAATCTGGCGGTACCCTTCCTTGTAGGCAACCTTGGCATAATACTCATATCGATTCCTGGCCTGCGACTCCCCGGCAAAAGACTTGAGCAGATTTTCCGCAGTCCGGCTTCCCTTCAATTTCAACATGGTTCCTCCTTGATTTGCACAGGCATACAGTTGTTGCAATTTTTTGCCCGTCGGTTCATTGTTATTCACTCTTAACATCCGCAACCGGAAAAGTCAACAAGATCCGGAGTCTCTGTTCCTGTCGATAGACAACCAGATGTCTGCATTACGGATCCCAAGAGATTTGGGCTCGAAATGCAACCTTTCCCCGGATTTCTTTTGCCTTTCGTAGTCCTTCAACGTCATAAGCCCGACCTGCCCCAGAATCAAAATGGCGATGATATTGAGCCAGGCCATCAGCGCCACCCCTATGTCACCCAGAGCCCAGGCCAGATTGACCGTGTGCTGGGCACCGTAGAAGCTCATGACCAGGAGAAAAAGACGGGTGATGGTAATGGCAATGGAACTGTTCTTCTTGAACAGGTAGGCGGCATTGGTCTCGGCGTAGTACGCGTAGGCCATCAAGGTGGTGAAGGCGAAGAACAGCAGCGCCAAAGCCACAAAGGGGCTTCCGAAACCGGCGGCCATCGTGTTGATCGCCGCCTGAGTCCACATGGGACCATGCTCCACTCCGGGAAGATTTTCCACCAGAAATCCGCCTTTCCCGTCCGCCACATTGTACATTCCGGTCATCAGAAGCATGAATCCGGTGGCCGAACAGACGAACAAGGTATCGACATACACCGAAAAGGCCTGAACCAGCCCCTGCTGTGCCGGATGATCGACCTCGGCTGCAGCCGCAGCCTGAGGACCGGTCCCCTGACCGGCTTCGTTGGAAAAAATTCCTCGTTTGACACCCCAGGCAATGGATGAACCGAC
>CAYMND010000326.1:0-3780 GCA_964391685.1 uncultured Clostridia bacterium
TCTTCCCCGAATCCCGCTCTTGACCTTCGACCTCTCCCCCCCCGACTCACGCTATTCTTCCCCTATGCCATCATTTGGCATACTCACGCAATATAATACAGAGTGGCATCGATCTCTGTCTCATGCGGGAGGTGAACATGGATTCAGCGGAAGTCAACGCCCTGGTACACAGGGCTCTGGACATGCACCGGGAAGGCCGGAGTCTGCAGGCGCTGGAATTCATCGAAGGAGTCATCGCGAAAAATCCCGAAGTATCGAAATTTTGGAACCTCAAGGGTATGATTCTTCATGAAACCGGGCGTTTCGAAGAGGCCGTCGCCTGTTGCGACCGGGTTTTGGCAATCGATCCCCGTGATGCCGTCAGCTGGAACAACAAAGGCTTCGCCCTGGAGAAAATGGTCCGGACGGCGGATTCGCTGGCTGCCCACAGCCGGGCCAGGGAACTGGAACCGAATCCGGAGGAGGACCGGAAATTCTGGCTGGATCGGGGAGGATGGTACCGGGACCGTGGTGACTACACTGCAGCCTTGTACTGCTTCGAACAGGCCCTGCGCCTCGCTCCGAACGACGTCAACGCCTGGATGGCCAAGGCCAGTGTCTTTCACTATCGTGGCCTTTTCGGAGAAGCCCTGCCGTGCCTGGACCGGGCCCTGGCCCTGAATCCGGAAAACCGGTACGCCTGGCAGAACAAGGGCAGCGATCTCAAACGCCTGGGCCGGAAAAAGGAGGCCATGGTCTGCTTCCGCCGCGCCCTGGAACTGGCTCCGGACGATACCGACATCCGGTACGAGATCGGCGACCTGCAGATCGACACCGGAGCCTACGCCGAGGCGCTGCAGACCTTCGAGCGGGCCATCGAGCTCGACCCGGAGCCCTTCAAACTCTGGTACATGAAGGGCGGATGCCTCTACCACCTCGAACGATTCGAGGAGGCGGCTTGTGCCTTCGGTGCGGCCCTGGAGCGCCGCCCCGACGCCGAGACCTTCCACATGCGCGGTCTTTCGCTCTTCAACCTGGAACGGTACGAAGAGGCGGAGGAGGCCTTCGGCCGGGCGATGGAACTGAACCCGGAAAACGCGCTCAGCGCATTCTACCGCGGCGACTGCCGCACCCGTCTCGAGAAGTTCGCCGAAGCCGTGGCGGATTTCGACGAGGCGGTCCGTCTACGGCCCGATTACGGCCGGGCCTGGATGGTGCGCGGTGTGGCCATCCTCTGCCTGGGACGGACACGCGAAGGACTGAATTCCATCGGCCAGGCCATGACCGTCGATCCGGAAATCAAGGAAGAGGCCGAGGAATTGATAAAGGATTTCATCAAAAGAACGATTGAAGTGGGTGGGGAGATCATTGTTTGAGAGGGTTTAGAATGTTTAGAAGGTTGAGAAGGTTGAGAGGGTTGAGAGGGTTTGGGAGAGAAAAAGTGGTTCGGACAGTCACCGGTCACAAGTCAGAGGATAGTCGAAAGTCATGAAGTCAAAAGTCGAAGGTCGAAAGTCGAAAGTCAAAAGTCGAAGGTCGAAAGTCGAAAGTCAAAGGTCGAAGGTCGAAGGTCGAAGGTCAAAAGGTCGAAGAACGGGATTTGGGATTCGGGATTTGGGATTGGTAGGGGATCGGCTACTGCTGGTCACGAGTTACCGGTCACGGGGCACTTGATTTTCAGCAACGAACAAAAACGAACAAAGGAAACAAAACCCAAGGTTTTGTCCGGGTGCTGTTCAAAAAAAACCTCTCGGCAAAAGCATCCGGGCGAAGGCAAGCGGCGCCCCTACCTGATTGTTCGTGTTTGTTCGTTGCTTGCTTTCTTCTCTTTTCTTCCCCAAATCCCGAATCCCGAGTCCCGAATCCCGTCTCACGGTTCACGGTTCACGGTTCACGGTTTACGTTTCCCGTCTCACGTCTCCCGTCACCAGCGACGGTCCGGCCGTCGCGTGTCACCTGTGACGATTATTCCGAATCCCGTTTTTCAAAATTCAAAAATTACTATTATCATGAATGGCTTGACAACTCATTCTTTAAAAGATAAATATTTTTACATGTAAAAGTAACTGTTTCTGTCGGGGATTATGAATGAAATCCTTGTCTTCAGGGAAGGCGAACCGGAGCGTAAAACAGTTGTTGCAAATTTTGCAACAAGTGCCGCAGTCGGAAAAACCCATCAGCTTGAACACTACAATCTCGATGTCACTATTCGGTATAACAACAATAAGGGGGAACGAATGATGAGCAAAATCGATGATATACAAAAGTATATCTACTCGCTTCGTGGCGTGGAAGTTATGCTCGATGAAAAGCTTGCTGAGCTGTATGGCGTTGAGACAAGAGCGTTAAATCAAGCGGTAAAAAGGAATATTCAAAGATTCCCATCCGAATTCATGTTTCAGCTGACAGATGCCGAAGGTGAAAACGTCAAGGCGCAAAACATGCCCATAAGTTCTAATGCTTTTAGATCACAAACTGTGACCATAAAGAAAGGCCGGGGACAACATCGAAAATATCTTCCATATGCATTTACTGAACAGGGTGTGGCCATGCTTTCGGCGGTACTGAAAAGCGAGACGGCCATCAAAGTCAGTATTCAGATCATGAATGCATTCGTGTCGATGCGGCGGTTTTTGCAATCAAATGCCCAGATCTTTCAGCGATTGGACAGTCTGGAACTGCGACAAAGCCAGACCGATCAGAAGGTAGATCGCGTCCTGAATGCCATCGAAGAAAAAACGACACTTCCCAAGCAGGGAATTTTTTTTGACGGGCAAGTTTTCGACGCATGGAATTTTGTCTCGGATTTGGTCCGATCAGCTAAAAAATCAATCATCCTGATCGACAACTACATTGACGATACTGTACTGTCGCTCTTTTCAAAAAAGGAAAAAGATGTGAGGGTCACATTGCTCACTAAAAAGATCAGTCCTCAACTGGAAACGGATGTCCGGAAATTCAACGAGCAATACGAACCGCTGACACTATGTACCTTCCCCAACTCTCATGACCGTTTTTTGATTATCGATGAAAAGGATCTGTATCATGTCGGCGCCTCGCTCAAGGATTTGGGCAATAAATGGTTTGCCTTCTCAAAGATGGATATCTCGACGGTTAGTCTGTTGGATAATCTGAAAAAGCTGAATCTTTCGCCTAATTCGACGGATTCACCGTAGGAAGGTATAGGCTGGGGAATTGAGAACAAGGATGAGTCAAGTCCTGGTTAAAAGGTGACGGATTTCTTTTCTAATCCCTAATCCCTAGTCTCTAATCCCGTCTTCAAATTCCCGAACCCCCTTTTCGACAGTCGAGCATTTTCGGTATAAAATATCTATTCCGAAAAACCGACTGACAGCCGTTTCGGTTTCGGAGGGGTTTTCATGGATGACGACAGAAAGAAAAAATTGATTGACCTGGGAGCCGAGCCGCTGGCGGAGGCCCTGTTGACTCTGGCTGAAACTTCCGAAGAGGTCGAAGAACAGATCGAACAACTGCTGGCGACGCCTAAGGAGAAAGTCCGGCGCTACAAGCGCAAACTCGCCGGTCTGAAGCGTTCGAAACGGTTTTACGGCTATTGGGAAGCCATACGCTTCGCCCGGGAACTCTCCCTGCTGCTCCGGTCGGTACAAATCGGGGCGAAGGACCCGCTGGAGGGACTGGAACTGGTGGCCGCGTTCTACGAGGCCGATGCGGCCATATTCGAACGCTGCGACGATTCCAGCGGGTGCGTGGGGGACTTGTTCCGATACGACGCCAAGGATTTGTTTATAGGGTTCGCCTCCCGTTGCCCCGACCGGGAGA
>CAYMND010000327.1:0-3779 GCA_964391685.1 uncultured Clostridia bacterium
CGCTACATCATAATGACGATCAGTAAGTCGGCGCCTTGCCGGAAGTCACCCCGAAAAAAGGAGGAAATTGTGACCGATAAACCACTGCTGGGCATCAGCCGATGCCTTTTGGGCCACCCGGTTCGCTACGACGGCCAGCACAAGCTAGACCATTACCTGAACGATCAGCTGGGTCCGTTCGTCGAATACCTGCCCGTCTGCCCGGAAGTGGAATGCGGACTACCCATCCCCCGGGAAGCTTTGCGTCTGGTGAATCAGGACGGGGCGATCCGCCTGATGACCCAGAAGAGCGGACAGGACATGAGTGATCGGATGACGGGATGGATGCAGGGGAAACTGGACAGCCTTTCCGCTCTACCCCTCTGCGGTTTTATTTTCAAGTCCAAATCTCCCAGTTCCGGGCTCCACAGAGTCAAGGTATACCGCAACGGAGTCTCCAGTCCTACGGGACGGGGCTGGTTCGCCAAGGGCTTCTGTGAACGGTTTCCCCTCCTGCCGGTGGAAGAGGAAGGACGCCTCATGGATTCCCGCCTGCGGGAAAACTTCATCACCCGCATCTTCATCATGCGTCGCTGGCTGGATCTTCAGTCGGAACCGAAAAGCCTGGCCCGCCTGATGGAATTCCACGCCGTACACAAATACACCCTCATGGCCCACTGTCCGAAAACCCAGAAAGAACTGGGACATTACCTGGCCACCCAGTCCCTGCTCCCCCCGGAAACACTCTACTCGGAGTACTTCTCCAGGTTCATGCCGGCATTGGGCAAAATCGCCACCAGCCGGAAGAACAGCAACGTGCTCTCCCACATGGCCGGATACTTCCGCAAGAACATCGATGGCAGCGATCGGACGGAACTGGCCGAATTGATCGAACGATACCGCCTGGGCCTGGTTCCGCTCATCGTTCCGATCACCCTGATCAACCACTATGTGCGCAAATTCCAGCCTCCCTATCTGGCTAGGCAGCACTTCCTCAACCCTCATCCACTGGAGTTGATGCTTCGCAACCACGTATGAGCCAAGACCGGCGCCCTTGACCGCAGGGGGAGAAATATGAGAAGATGAACTCCGGACAACACAGCAGGAAGACCAAATGGAAAGAGATCAAGCCCTTGCGTTGCTGAAGGAGCACATCAAAGCCGAAAACCTGATCGCCCACTCCCTGGCCGTGGAAGCCTGCATGCGGGCTTTCGCCGTACGTCTCAAGGAAGACGAAGAAATATGGGGTCTGGCCGGGCTGCTTCACGACCTGGACTATGCCTATACCGTGGACAATCCCGGGGAGCACGCCAAAAAGACCGCCGAAATGCTGAGGCCATACGATATCGATCCACGCATCATCCACGCCATCCTGGGCCACAACAACCAGGTGGAAAGACAAAGTTCCATGGATCACGCCCTCTACGCCATCGACCCCACCACCGGATTCATCACCGCTGTCGCCCTGATGCACCCGAGCAAAAGCATCACCGCAGCGGAGCTCAAACGGATGAAAAAACGGTTCAAGGAGCCCAAATTCGCCGCCGGTGCCGACCGCTCCCAGATGGCCTCCTGCATCCGGTTCGGCGTCGAGCTGGACGACTTCCTGAACACCTGTCAGCAGGCGATGTCGGGCATACACGAGCAAATCGGTCTGTAGGGTTTCCCGTTTTTACTCCCGATTCGCCTCACTTCGGTCTTTTGATATATGAATCCGGTTGAGATATAATGAGAACAGTATGCTTTTCAATAAAAAAAAAGAACCATCCATCGCAGAAGCCAATATACCCAACACCCTGAATTTCATCCGGTTTCCCTGCGAGATCATGCTGCTTCTCTTCTTCATCAACACCTTCCTGGTCCAGAGCTTCGTCATCCCCAGCGGCTCCATGCAGAACAATTTGCTCATCGGCGATCATCTTCTGGTGGATAAGTTTTCCTACTCCCAGGCAGTCGACCGGTTCGACTCCCTGATTTTCCCGAGGCGTGACATCGATCGCGGCATGATCGTCACCTTCAAATCACCGGTGGAACCGGACAAGGAGTACGTCAAACGGGTTATCGGTCTACCCGGGGAGCGAATTTGCATCAAGCGCAACACCGTCTACATCAACGGCTCTCCTCTGAAAGAAGGGTACGTCTTTTTCATGGAAAACCATCCCGGACAGTATCACGGAGAAAATATGAGCGAGTACGAGATCCCTGCGGGCAACTATTTCTGCATGGGCGACAACCGCTGGAACAGCTCCGACTCGCGCTTCTGGGGGCCGGTACACCGGGATCTGATTGTCGGCAAACCGTGGCTGATCTACTGGTCCTTCGACGCCCGGCGGGACGAGTATCTGGGAAAAAATCTGTTCGACAGGCTGAAGTCCATCGGACTCACCGCCATCCATTTCTTCTCCAAAACCCGCTGGGAAAGGACCATCAAACCGTTGTACTGAAGTTCACTTCTCATTCCCTCCAGATCAGTCGGTCTCTTCCCTCACCCTTGGCCCGATACAACAGACGGTCAACCTCCTGCAGCGCCGCATCGAAATCCACTGGATAATGAAAGACTCCTCCCGCCAGTGAAATTCTGTACTCCAGGCGGGTCGACTTGATATCGACGATCTGCTTCCGCACTTCGTTCATCAGTTTCTCCATCAAAGCCCGGCCGTCTCCGCCGACGGCACTCACTGGAGCGATGACGGCGAACTCTTCACCGCCGACCCTGGCTGTCACCGCCTGATCGGGAGCCATTTCTTCGAGCAGCAGGGCCAGATTCTGGATGACCCGGTCCCCGGCCAGATGTCCAAAATGATCGTTAACCGCTTTGAAGTTATCGATATCCGCCATGACCACCAGGAACGATTCCTGGGGATTCTGGCTTTCCGCCCATTCGGCGATGCATCTGAAGAAATGACGGCGGTTGGACAGACCGGTCAGATAGTCATGGAAGGCCTCATCCTGGAGCCTCCGCTGCTGTACCACCAGCTTCACATTCAGGTTCACCCGCCAGATGAACTCGTCTTCAGCAAAGGGTTTCCGGATGAAATCGTTGGCCCCGTGCTTGAGAAAACCGATGGTGATCTCCTCCTCGTCATGACTGGAAACACCGATGACCGCAAGATCGTCCAGGGCATAGATCTGCCGCATCTCCTCGAGAAAGGCGAATCCATTCATCTGAGGCATCTCGTAATCCAGAAGAACCAGAGAGAGATCGGGATTCGAACGGATCTTCTTCAGCCCATCTCTTCCGTTATCCGCCTCCGTCACCCTGAAAAACTGTCGTTCGAGCGCGCTGCGCATGGATTCTCGACTGCTGGAAGAATCATCAACGATCAAAATTGTGTGCAGCGGGTTGTTCACCGCCCGGGTGATGGAATAGATCAACTCATCCATCACCCATTGCCCCCGCTTCAGAATGTAATCGAAAATCTCCTGTTTTCGCACCAGTTCACGGGTTCTGGCTGAATAATCACCGGTCAGGATGATGATCGGGCAGTGGACTCGCTTAATAAGAGCGTGAATCGTTTCCACTCCATCGGCATCGGGCAGATTGAGATCGGCCACAATCGCCGCCGGTTCGTGGGGCAGATTCTCCAGAAGACGGACAGCCTCAGCCAGCGTGGTGGCATTGAATACCGGCAGATTGAGCTTTTCCTCGATACTCTTGTCAATCAGCATTTGATAGAAGCGGCTGTCTTCCAGCACCAGAACCCCTGCGGCACCGGCTCCATGGCCCGGTACGGCTGATTTTCTCACTTTTTTCCTCAATTTCATGGCAGAGAACACTTAAATGTGATGCGTTGGATGAG
>CAYMND010000328.1:0-3776 GCA_964391685.1 uncultured Clostridia bacterium
GGGCTGGGTGGTCATCGCTCCGGAGTACCGGGGATCCACCGGATACGGAAGGGAGTTTTACCGGGCCATCGATTACGGAGGACTGGAAACGGAGGATGTAGTGGCCGGACGGGACTGGGCGGTGCAGATGCTGCCTTTTGTCGATCCAGATCGCTGCGCCGTGGTCGGTTGGAGTCACGGGGGGTTGATCGCCCTTTTTTCCGTCTTCAACCATGCGGACAAGTTTGCCTGCGCTTACGCCGGTGTTCCGGTTTCCGATCTCATCATGCGCCTGGGATACATGGATGACGAGTACAGGGCTCTGTACAGCGCCGAGTATCATATCGGGAAGACTCCGGGTGAGGACGTGCAGGAGTATCGGCGCCGAAGCCCGGTCTGGCACGTCCAGAAGCTGAAGAAGCCGCTGCTGATCCACACCAATACCAACGATCGGGATGTCAACGTGGTGGAGGTGGAAAGTCTGATCAACGCGTTGAAGGCCCAGGGCAAACAGTTCGAATACAAAATCTACGAAGACGTTCCGGGGGGACACAGCTTCAACCGCATCGATACGTTGTTCGCTTTGGAGAACCGCAAGGAGATCTACGCCTTCCTGGAACGGTATCTGAAATAGTCCGTTTCTACGACAGGTGCTTGATCACCAGCAGCTCATGCCGGAGTCCGGTCTCCGTGGCTCGGCGGACTGGAGATGACCAGAAAGCGGAGATTGTTTTCAGTGTGGTTGAACAGCTGGTGAGCTGCGCCGGGGGGGATGCAGATTCCCTGGTCTTTGCCGAGCTCGTGGATGACTCCGTTGACTTCCATTGTGGCGTTGCCGTCCAGGACATAGAAAAATTGCCGGGACTGGTGGTGAATGTGTCTGGTTTCGGCGCATCCGGGTGGAACCAGTTCCTCGATGACACTCAAATCAGGGGAACCGAGCAGATGCCAGCCGTCGCATTGATCGGCCCAGGTGTAATGGGGGGCGTTCTCTTTCGACACAATGGAAGATTCCTGAAGAGTCTCTGCCGTTTCCATGAGCTGTATGGTAATGATTCAAAAAAACCTTGTCAAGAGATATGAGATCGGGTAATCGATGGAGGGGAATGATGATTCTCGAAAAAAGCAGGGGCTCGAGGAATCAAGCCCCTGCTTTCGCACATTTTATTTGTTTTTTCGGATCAGGATGTCGCCGTTGAACGTCTTGAAGCTGATCTTCTGGCCTCCGCCGTTGATGGTGCCATGAACCGATTTTTCGAAATGCACCTCGAATCGGCCGCCGGTGCTGCGCTTGTCCTGGACTTTCTGTTCGGTGGTCTGCCGGGAGCTGACGTCGAAGTCGCTGTAGACTTCACCCCGTTCGGTGGAATAGACGATATCGGCTTTCAGGCCGGCCGGGAAGGTGATGTCCACGTCGCCGTTGAAAGAGGAGAACGACATTTCCGCCTTGGGATCCACCTGTTTGAACCCGACGGTGACATCGCCGTTGGTGGTGTTGGCCAGGACAGAACCGGATATGCCCTGCAGGTTGATATCTCCGTTCACATGCTGGATTTCGTGCACTCCGTTGACCCCGTTGACCAGGATCCGGCCGCCGTTTACCGTCTTCAGCTTGAGCGACGTGTTGAAAGGAACTTTGATGTCGAGATCGATGCTGGCCCAGACTGATTGGACTTTGACTTCGACTTCGTTGTCCTTTTCGGTCACGGTCAGGCCGGAACCGAGTCCGCCTCCGATGCGCTTCATGCCGGAACGGTCTTTCTTTTTATCGTTGCTTTGCAGGAAAAGGTGGCCGTCCCCAGCCTCCAGGTAGCCGATGGCCCCGCCTTTTTCCAGCTTCAGAAACTCGGCCTTTTCTTCGTCTCCCTCATCCATGTCCGCAAGCATTTTACCCCGCGGAAGGGACTCGACGATCACTTCCCTGCCGTCGTATCCGGTGACCCGTATCGAGCCGTTCAGCAGGCTGGCGCTCAGGGAAACCGGCTTGCCGGGATTGGTGAGGTTCACCGCCACCTTGTCGCCGCCGTTGTCCTGGGCGCTGAGGGACATGATGCTCAGGGCTATCGAAAGCAGGATTACAATCAGTTTTTTCATTTTTCTTCTCCTTTTTGTTTTTACTGGTTTTTCCCGGCGGCGATCAGCAGATCTCCGTTGAGGGAATCCATTCTGATTTCGCTTCCGCCCTGGCCGATGCGCAGACCGCGGAAGTCGTTGCTCTTGTAGACGAACATGCCTTTTTCTCTCTTGCCTTCACCGTGCTTGACCGGCAGGCGGGTGACGTCGAAATCGCTGTATACGGAGCCGTTGAAAGTCTTGCACCAGAAATCCGCCGAAGGATCTTTGGTGAAGCTGATTTCCACGTCTCCGTTGACGGTCTTGAAGGAACAGTTCTCTTTGGGGGACTGGTTGAACCCCACCTTCACCGAGCCGTTGACGGTGGTGGCCTTCCCGGATCCGTCTATATCGTTCATCATGACTTTACCGTTGACGTTGCTGACTTTGAAGCGGCCTCTGAGACCTTGGACGACGATGTCTCCGCTGTTCACTGTGCAAGCTTTCAGGTCGCAGCCTCTGGGGATACGGATATCGAAGTCATACTTCACGATATAGTCGATGCGCTGCGACTGCAGGAACCGTCCCGATTGCGAAAGGGGCCGTTGACGATGATCTCGATTTCCCCGTTCTCCTGGCGGATGTCGAGGGTCACTTCCCTGCGGGCTTTCTCCATGTCCCGATCGGTGTCCGCCTGGATGGTCCGGGTGGCTTTGAGCAGGACGTCTTTTCCTTCGTGGGCGACGATATTGATCGAGCCGAAAATGTTGTCCACGGTCAGCAGGCGGGACGATTCCGCTCCGGAGAAGGCAATCGTTTTCTCGATCTTCTCCCTTTCACTCTTGTCGAATTCCGGGCTAGCGGCGGCCGCAGCCGTCAGTATGGCCGCCAAGGCGACAATCCATATTTTCTTCATGTTCATTCCTCCTGGAACGCGTTCTTCCGCAAATTGAGACAGGGAAAAACGATCCGGGATACATGAAAAGGCAATAAAAAGTTCATAACAGTTTCTCAAGACTTTCTTTGGCCCGCTCCTGAACCAGGGGGTCGATGCGTCTGTCCTCGACCAGGGCTTTCAGGCTGCCGGCAGCCTGCTTTTCTCTCCAGGCCACCAGAAGATCGATGAGGGCCACCTGCATCAGGGGAGAATCCTGCTTCTTCAGGGAGGTGGTGATTCCCTGGCTGACACCGGGGCGGTCACCGAACAGGTAGAGGGCGTCGACGGCGGCCAGGCGGACCTGTACGTTCTCGTCGTTGTCGATGATGTCCAGCAGGCGGCCGATGATCTGGTCGTCGGGCTGACTGATCTGTGTGCATTGGTGCACTCCCGCCAGACGGTCCCTGGCGGAGGACTGGGAGAGTTTGACCAGGGACAGCTCGTGGCGAATGGAATCGGTTTCATTCTGTATCGCGGAAAAGGCTTTTTGTTGCGGTCTGTTGTAGAGGTATCCTCCGGTAAAGCCGATGCCCAGCAGAAGGAGGGTGGCGGCGAATTGCCAGGCCGGATGCCAGGTGAATTGGGAGAGCAGCCGTCTGCTTTTGCGGGGATGAAGCAGCCGGGTGGGGTTCGGTCTTTCGATTTTTTCGAGCTCTTGCTCCATTCCGGAATAGAATTGCCGACGCAGGGCCGTTGAAGGGGCTTCTTCGGGTAAACTGGCAAGATTCTGCCATACGGATCGGAGCTCCTCCAACTCGTTACGGCAGGTGGAGCAGACAGCCAGATGCCGGTTGATCCGATCCAGTTT
>CAYMND010000329.1:0-3757 GCA_964391685.1 uncultured Clostridia bacterium
GACAGACAGAACTGGAAATTACCGAAGGGTTGGCGGATCTCCACTTTTTCGTGTAGCACATCTGTCATCTTACCGATCAGGTTCATGCTCCCCCCTCGATGTACCAGTTCCGTCCGTAAAAGTTCATAGCGGCCTAGCAGGTCAAGCAGGTGCTTCAAATCATCCTTTTCCCGTTTTCCCCGACTCACCCGGTCTTCCATGGTGAATGGGCCGGCAGCCATGGGTTGCCTGACACAGAAAAATCCCTGCCAACCCATCGTTCAAACCTCCTTTCTTCGATCCCGAACCCTTTTTCTTTCATTCATGCAAGCCACTACGTACAACGCAATTTTCTCGGCCACCTTTTTCGCGTCACGAATTTCGGAATCCGGAATGCTGACTGTCTTGTCCACGCATTTTTCAATCCCGGATTGAACCTCGTTCCCCAAACCGATGATGGTTACATGAAGTCGATGGGCCAGGTCGGACCGTATGCCGTTCAGTACCGTAACAACCTCCAGGAGACCTCCTTTGGAGTTTTCAAATGACCGATTCCATTTGCAATCCGTCAGCAGGACCAAATAGATCATTCTGCCTCTTGCCACATTAACGGCCTCGTTTATGATGAAGCGGATGGACAGGGCATCGGATTGTACTCCCGTCCCCGTATCCGGGAGGGAAACCAGAGAGGATACGGCGTCATGTCTACCGATGGAAGGAGTCTTTTGAGGATGATAAATCCACTGTACCAGTGGGCCGGAGATTCCAGGTTTCACCTGTCCGCTGTGATAAAGACCAGCCATGATCTGAATCCCCGAGTTGACTGTTGAATTGAGCCAGGCAGCGCACAGTATTTTCAGCATCTTCATTTGTCCTTCATTCAGAGAACCTGATCCGTCCGCGGCGATTACCAGAAGTGACTTGCCTTTTTTATCCGGGCTTTCATATACCTGATACCGTTTGAAAATGGCTTCCGAAAAATCTCCGCAAGCCAGCCGGGAAGGATTCATCACCCCGCTGGTGCACAAGGGTTCCACCCTGAACTGTTGTTGCAGATTCGGATACAAAGCCTTTTTCAGCTTCCGGGTCATATCTGCAGAATCCAAGAGCAAACGGTTGAGGGCTTCCACATCGGGCGACAAGACAACAGGACGGTCGTGTATTTCACCATAAGCTACCGTGTGATCGTGGAATACCACTTTTATTTCATGCCCCTCGACCGGAGTTTCCTGTATGATTCCCACTTTGAACGAAGTTGCCTGCATTGTCTTTTCCACTTGATCGAAAGGAATGTCTTCCCATCCTTTTTTTTGTTTTGTCGCCTTGGCCAAGACCTCCGAAAATCGCTTGAGTCTGTTCTGAATAGACACCGTTTCACTTCCACCCTTTCCATCATTATCAAAAGACCTCCTCTGTTCTCTGCTCTTTGCTTCAAGACTATTTTCCATCCGTCCTTTGACATCCCGACTCCTCCGAAGAGTCGGGACCTGGGGCTTGTCGAGGGGCGGCAGAACTTCCGGTATCTTTTCCTCCGGGTTTTCAAGGTTCCCCAGACGAATCTCTCCGTCCCGAAGCATCTGCTTTAACAACAGCTCTTCCCAGACACTGATCTCCCCGTTCTTTTTTTCGGCATTATCTTTACCCGTCTCCTCTCTGACCGGCAGAAAGACAGACAAGGTGATGCACAGCGCCCGGACCCAGTTTCTACCCAGTTCCAGCAAATGAGAATTCCGGGTTGACGGCAAGGAATCGAAAAACCGTCGCGAAGCGGTCAATGTCACCTTGAGAATCTGGGCGGTAACGGGATGAACATTCATCTTTTGCCAATCCGGTAAAATATCCCCGTACAGAATGACCGCATCCAGTATCTGTTTGACATCTCCATAGGAAAAATCCTGCTGAGCCGCTGCGAACAAGCGATACATCTCAATAAAGGAAAGATTTTCCTGCCTGGACAGCTCCTCTAGCAGAACCCGGTTTTGCACCGTATCCGCCACCATGGCAGCCAACTCTTTGTACGCTTGTTGATCAATATCCACAAACTTACTGTCCACATCTCCGGGATTATCCAAATAATCCTTCAAGGAGACAGCGAGGCTGTTTTCCTCGTTGTTGGCCAAAACCTCGAGAAAAGCCGTCCAGCCGATGGACGCATAGGCAGACAGTGTCGATGGATAGTTGGTATAGAACGGGCTGATCTGAGGCTTAACCAGCTTCTTCAATCCCCTCTGGTTGCCCTTCACCAATCGAATGGCAACCTGCTGTACCTTGTTCACCAAGGAATAGAACATCCGCTGGGCATGCAACCGGACATGGTAATCCAGATTGTGTCGATAGGCGTCCCCGATGGAGATACCGGCCCAATCGGTTTTGGTCCGCCGATTCATGTGGTTGAACGAATACCCACCGTAAAGGCTGCCACTGTATTCCACTTCAAAAGACATGGTTCACTCCCATCAGAAAAGGTTCTCCGTCAATTCCATAATTTCTTCCTTCTCCTCCTGAAGGCCGAATACCTCGTTGAACAAACTCGGAAAAATCTTCCTGTCCTCCACATTGGCATTGCCCAGCAAGGTCATCTGCAGAACCTGCTGCATTTCTACGGTCATCTGGTTCTGTTTACTTTGACCAAAGGCGCGAAACAGCAGATCTGCGCGAGCAGGATCTGTTTTCTTCATGTATTCGCCGAGATCATGGAGCGTTGATTCAAAACGCTTGAACTGCTGCGAGATCGCTTCCTGTTTGTCGGACAGGTTGCTCTGATTTGACTGGGAAGCAGCGGGTTCCTGAGCACGGCTGACGTTCTGACACAACAGGCAGACAGACAGCGAGAACATCAGAACGAAAGTCCCTGGTCGATTCCACTTAAGTGTTGCTTCTGCCAAAGTTTTCATAGTGATCTCAGAACTGTTGAGGAAGGGGATGCATCCATTACCAGGACGTCTCTCAGTGCGGCGCGCAAAGATGAAAACGCGATAAATATTATATCAAGTAGGGGACGAGGATCGAAGCGTGTTTTTGTGTCCAGTGATTAAAGGGTGAGGAAACCGTGAGGCTCGATTTTCTCTGGTTTTAGTGCTTTTTTTTCAGATTACTCCAATCCCAGTCCTTTGAGACGGTCCAGAAGCTTGTTTTTGCGATACTTTTTGGTCTCTTCGGTCAATTCTTTCTCGCGTTCGATCAGATTCTTCAGCATTTCGATCGCTTCGTGGAACTCCAGTAAGTCCTGCATTTCGTTGAGAACGCTCTGCATCCGAGCCAGCATCGTATTCAGAAGATCAATGCTGGTCTGGATTTCGGTGAGCGGGTCGGTATTCTGTTCGACTGCCAGTCGGAACAGTCCCAGCCTTTGATCGACATCTGGAAAATCCTGTTCATGGATCATGGTCAGAGGTTTGAGAATTTTATCATCGATGCGTCCCATGATCTGAGCGGTGGCAACACCGTTGTTCACCAGCTCTTCGCGGATATCATAAAACGATTCCACTATGGAAGCAGTTTCGGTCGCATTCTTGCGTGTTCCGTAAAGCGAGCGGTCGGCCGAAACGGCGACGGCACTCTGGTTTTCCAGTAAGGTGGCCTCCCAGGCAGGATCAGACTGTCCCTGTTTTTGTTTTTCTCTGATGGCCTGCGATTCACGAACCTGCGCGATGCGTTCTTTCAGTTCATCACGTGTCTGGGTGACTTCTTTGAAGATCTGTTCAAACCGCTTGCGCAAATTCAGCTCTTTAGAATACAGGATTGAGAGCAATTCCTCATCGGTCACGATTTCGAAATG
>CAYMND010000330.1:0-3749 GCA_964391685.1 uncultured Clostridia bacterium
GATGGAAGAAAGAGAGCGTATCCTATGTTTTTGCTCAAGCTTTGCATCTTTCATTCATTTTACTTGCCTCCGAATGGCTAACAAATCACTCTACTGGAATAGCGCCTCTATCAGTAATCAATAATTACTTGGTGGACTTAAACCTGTCGTACTCTGTCATGATACGCTGGATCTTAATGATTCTAATCATCGGTAAACCGGCTAACATTGCCTTTGTCAAACTGATGGGGCACATGAAACCGGTAAGCAATGAAATGAGTGATGAAGGAACCCTCAAAGCAGGAGCGGTTATTGGCTTTTTGGAACGTTTTCTGATGGTAATTCTCATATCGCTTGGTCAATTCGCCGCGATTGGCTTTGTTATAACAGCCAAATCCATCGCCCGCTACGATAAAATCGTTAAAGATCAGAAATTCGGCGAATACTTCCTAATGGGCACACTATTCAGTACCTTATTCGCCATCTTGACCTGTCTCATTCTCCTGAGATGAGTCCATTATCCGTGATGCATATCCAGTCATTATGCACCTCAGGGGGCATAAGAAAACCATATTATTAGAACTTTAACCCTTTAACCTCCAGGGGAACAGAACCTTTGGGGTGAATGAACACGGGGCGGCCCGAGGCCGCCCCGTTTACTATCGAGTTACTTCCTCATTTTTTCGAGGTTTTCCCGGGCACCCGGGATCTTGTTCAGCTCATCCTGCAGCTCGGGACAGGGGTATTCCCCGCATTCGATGCAGGAATCAAAGCCCTTGGATTCGCAGCACCTGCGCATCTTGCACAGATTGCCGCAGAAATAGGAATGCCTCCCGTCTCCGCGGCAGCCATCGCACACCACGTACTCCGGTTTGACTTCGGTACGATACAGGGCTGTGAGCTTATCCGCAACTTTTTTCAATTCTTCGGGATTTCCCGTCCGGGTGGCCAGGAAACTGTCACACTTCGAGCACTCGGCTCCGCAATACGCAATCATACAATTCTCCTTTTACGCTCACGACTATGAGCAGCTTTCAAGGATCACCGGCACCGCCGTGACGACGGTCCGGGGATCGGCCGGATGACGAATTCTTCCACAAATCGTCAGAGGATTACGACCTCTGCGTCTGTTCTTACTTCATCATCGGCGGCTCCTCCTCTATTCAAGATTGGTATTGATTTGGGAAATGCAATTATAACACGATCACAGGCACCCGAACCAGTTTGCCTCACACAATAATATTCTCGATCATCAGAACACATGATCATGTCCCCCTGAGATCAAAATCCCCCAGGGGGGGAGACACTTCATGGGATTCTTTCAAATCAATTGGGATAAAAAAGTTGTGGCCGGGACCCTGACGGGCTCTTGGATCATGAAACAATCCCGATTGACGTCATCCATATCCATAACCACCTGAAAAGCATGAGTGGCACCAGTTCTCTTCTGGAAGTATTCCAAAGCCGGATTGATGGTCTTTGACGATGAGCTTTTGGCCTCCACCAGGAAAAAAGGCATATTGTTGCGGATCACCAAAAAATCAACCTCACGTTTTTGTTTGTCTCTCAGGTAATAAAGATCGTATTCACCCAACCCCGAATCAGTCCAGAAATGGACCGCTTTCAAAAGATGTGAGGCCACCAGGTTTTCGAATCTTAAACCAGGATCAGGTATCTGGCTCCAATCGTACAAATAGATTTTAGGTTGCTTACGCAAGGATTTCGGAATGTTGTTGAACCATGGTTTGACCCTGAAACAGAAATAAAGCGCATCGAGCAATGACAGCCACCGTTTGACGGTATCCACTGAAATCCCCAGATCAATAGATATTCTGCTGTAATTAAAGAGCTGGCCGCTTTGATGTCGGAGGATCTCCGACAGATGTTCGATGAGGATCATTTCGCTGGCCCGACTCAGATCTCGAATATCCTCTTTGAATAATTGTTCGTTGCGCAATCGACGCCATCGATTGAAAAACCTTCGATCACTCTTGATAAAAGGTTCAGGAAATCCCCCAAACTCCAACAGCTGATGCAGCAGATCGCTTGGGCAGATGATGGGGAGGGATGTTTCGGAGGAACTCATTTGAGGATTCAAGATTTCGCGGATACTGAGAGGATGCATACGATAGGAGAAGTAACGGCCCATCAAGCTATCTCCTCCTTTTTTATAGACATTCATGCGGGCACTACCGGTCAAGACGATACTCACCTTTTCACCAACCGTGTCAAAAATCCCTTTGATCATGTTTTTCCATCGGGTGAATCTGAGAAGCTCATCCAAGACCAATATCGGCTTTTGGGCTTTCAAGGTCGTTAACTTCAGTATCTCTTCGAGTTTGTCGGTTCCGCTCAGAATCAGCTTACGGTCCTCAGGACGATCCCAATTCAAATAACGTATACCTTGCCCGAGTCCCTGACAAGTTGTCGTTTTGCCCACTTGTCGAGGACCGGAGATCAAGGCCTTTTCAAAAGCCGCAGGTACGGGTAGGGGATTGATTCATCACCCCCCCTGCGCGGGAACATCGGATCGCAGGTTCACCCTTCGGGTTTAGAATCGGAGCGGGTCAGCAGGCTGAACACGATCATCGCCAGGACGGAAGCGGCAAACCCCATCAGGTTGTGGGGATAGTCGGCGGGGCAAACCATCTTGCAGACGATCCAGGTGACCACGCCGAAACTGGCCGAAGCCAGGGCGCCAGTGGTGGTGGCCCGCTTCCAGTAGACCCCGGCGATCATCGGCGCTGCCACTCCGGTCAGTAGAATGCCCCAGGCTTCCTGGCACAGACGGTATATGTTCTGGAAATAAAGGGCCAAAGCCAGTGATATGAGTCCGACCACGATAACGCTGCCGCGGCAGAAGATGAGCATGAATCGTTCACTGGCGTTGGGTTTGATGTAGTGTACGATATTGTGACCGATGATGCTGGAGGGGGCCAGAATGGCGCTGTCGGCGGAACTCATGATGGCCGCCAGCAGACCTCCGATCATCAGGGCGATCATCGGACCGGGCAGGTACTTCATGGACAGATCGATCAGGATCGACTCCCCGGCGGACTGGGGCAGTACCAGCTTGCCGAATATCCCCATCATCACCGGGATCATGCCCATAATGACATAAGTAAAACCGGCGGAAATGGATGTCCACTTGGATATGGCCGGAGTCCGGGCGGACATGGTTCTCTGCAGCAGATCCTGGGCCGGCAGTGAACCGATGCCGACAATCATGAGGGCTTGAACGTAATTGAGCCAGGTCAGGGGACCGGCGTCGTGAGGATAGAAATGAAAAAAATGCTCGGGAACGGCCGCCCGGGCGGCGGCGAAGCCTCCGATGTCTTTCATGAAAAATGGAAAAATGAACAACAGGCCGGCGGCCAGGACAATCATGTTGAAGAAATCCGCCCAGATATCGGCCAGCATCCCGCCAAGATAAGTATAGGCCAGAACGACAGCCGTAGAAACAAATACCGACGGAATGATGGGCAATCCGGTGAGAGAGTTGAGGATTATGCCGAAAGCCAGCAGCTGAGCTCCGATCCATCCGATGTAAACGGGAATGTAAACGAAGCTGAGCCAGGTAGCCACCTTCTTTCCATAGCGGATCTCAAAGAAATCGACTACGGTCTCGATGCCCAGTTTCCGAAAGAACTTCGCGAAAAAGAGACCGAAGAGAATCAGGCAGAGACCGGCTCCGAACGGATCGGACATGACTCCCAGAATCCCCTTGTTGTGAGCTGTGGCCGAAGCCCCCATGCAGGTCTCGGCACCGA
>CAYMND010000331.1:0-3745 GCA_964391685.1 uncultured Clostridia bacterium
CGAGAGTGCCGGCGTAGACATCGGGGTTGTTGGCCACGATGCCCACGGTGCGTCCACCCATGCGGGCGAAGCCCACCACCAGATTCTGGGCGTAGTTCTTGTGGACTTCCAGAAATTTCTGGTCGTCCACCACCAGGGTGATCAGCTCCTTGATGTTGTAGGGCTTGTTGGGGTTGATGGGGACGATTTCATACAATCTCTCGTCCATCCGGTCGTACGGATCGTCGGTAGGCTCGCTGGGCGGAGCTTCCAGGTTCGAGGAGGGAAGGTAGCCGATCAGCTCACGCACCATGTCCAGGGTGTTCCTTTCGTCGCTGCCGACAAAGTGAGTGACTCCGGAGATGCTGGAATGGCTGGTGGCACCGCCCAGTTCATCGAAGGTGACTTCTTCCTTGTTGACCGCTTTGATCACTTCCGGACCGGTGACGAACATGTGCGATTCACCGTTGACCATGAAGATGAAATCGGTGATGCCCGGCGAGTAAACGGCACCACCGGCGCAGGGGCCCATGATGACGGAGATCTGGGGGATGACGCCGGAGGAGATGGTGTTGCGGTAGAAAATGTCGCCGTAGCCGGCCAGGCTGTTGATTCCTTCCTGGATTCGGGCTCCGCCGGAATCGTTGATGCCGATGATGGGGGCGCCGGCCTTGACGGCCAGGTCCTGGACGTTGACGATCTTTTTGGCGTGCATTTCTCCGAGAGAACCGCCCAGTACGGTGAAATCCTGGGAGTAGATATAGACGGTGCGGTCGTTGATCTTACCGTAACCGGTGATGACACCGTCTCCGTAGTAATATTTCTTGTCGAGTCCGAAGTTGCTGGACCGATGCATCATGTATCCCTGGAGCTCAACGAAGGTTCCGGGATCAAACAGATATTGAACACGCTCCAAGGCGGTCATTTTGCCCGATTTTTTGCGTTTCTCCAGCTTATCGAGACCACCCGCTGCGTTCTTTTCATCTCTAAGACTCAGTAAGTTTTTCACGATATTCTTCATGTATGCCTCATTTTTCGGTCATTTTAACCCGATTGAAAGCAATTTGCAAATTGGGCGGAGGCGGCGCTCCGGGGCAGCCGTTTGTGTTATACTTTTTGCCTGGGGATCCGAGATGCCCCGACGGAGTGATGGATGAGCGATGAAAAAGAATGGATGAAATGGATCCGGGAACTTCGGGCGCTCAGTCAGACCGGCCTTCATTTCTGCGACAACGAATACGATCGTGAGCGCTACGAAGCCGTCGGCCGGGTGGCCGCCGAGATGCTGGCCCGCTGCAGCGGTCTGAATGTCGGTGAGGCGCTCGAACTGCAGGCCCGGGAAATGGGGTATGCCACGCCGAAGGTGGATGTGCGGGGGGTGGTCTTCCGGGAGAAGCGGATCCTGCTGGTCAGCGAGAAGGCCGACGGCGGCCGCTGGACTCTGCCTGGCGGTTGGGCCGATGTGAACGAGACGCCTTCACAGGCCGTGGAACGGGAGATCAGAGAAGAATCCGGTTTCGTCACCCGGGCTGAAAAACTGTTGGCGGTCTACGATCGGGACCGGCAGGGACATGTGCCCGCATTTCCCTACACGGTCTACAAGCATTTTTTTCTCTGTCGCATCGTTTCCGGTGAAGCGAAGGGCAATCACGAAACGGAAGCAGTGGATTTTTTCGATCGGACCGCACTTCCCGAGCTTTCGCCCTCCCGAGTCAGCCGGAGCCAGCTGCTGCGTTTTTTCGATCATCTGGAGCACCCGGAATGGTCCACCGATTTCGACTGACCCTTTTCGTTTGACGGGTCACATGCTTCTACGTCCGCGGCCTTCCTTGTTCCGTTTCGGCCACTCGTCCTTCCGGTCGCGCCGTATCTTCCTCTGCCGGCGCTGCAGGCGTTCCTCGAAGCGGCGCATCTGTTCCGGTTTCAGTACCGTCGCCAGTTCATCCTTCAGGGCCTGGAACTGTTGAAGCTGCCGGTCACGGTTTTCCTGCATGGTGCTGTAGACCAGACGGCCGTGTTTTTCCAGGATTCTGCGTACCTCCGCCATCTGTGACGGATCGGGTTGGACGGCCTTTTCAACGAAACGGAACATGAGCTGGGGGGAACGGACGGTCACGATCTGGTTCACCCGGTAACGGTAATAGAGTTGGCTCCCCAGAGCGCCGACGGCCAGTCCCAGCAGGAAGGTGCCGATGATGATCAGAACGGTTTTATATTTCGTCTTCATGAATGCCTCCTAGAAAAGGGTGAGCTCGAGGAGCTCCTGAATTGACAGGTCGGGCAGCAGCCAGGCGTTTTCCAGGGCCAGAGAATCGGCCAGGAGCAGGTGAAGCGTCACCATAACTGCCACGGCCAGGGCCCCGGCCCAGGCCAGTCTGCGGAATCCGCCGGCCAGTGAGGTGTAGAAGAGTTCTGGACTGGCGGCGATGGTATCCGGTAAACCCATGATGCGGGTCATCACCTTGCGGGTGAAATCGGGTGTGAATGCCGGGAAATCGGCTTCCACAGCGGTGCGGCGTAATTCCGATATCCGGTCCCGTTCCTTTCTCAGTGCTCCGTCCGAGTTGAGGGTGTTCTCGAGAAGGAGCCGTTCTTTCACTGAAAGGGGGCTGTCGAAAGACCGGTAAAGAAGTTTTTTCATTTTTTTACTCATGTTTTCCTCCTGATCCGGGAACCAGAATGGAGCGAAGTTTCTGCTGAGCCCGGGCCAGACGGGACTGGACCGTACCGAGGGGCAGTTTGAGAATGGCCGCCGTTTCCTCGGTGGAGTACTCCTGGATCAGTCTCAGGACGATGACCGAGCGGAACTTGGCCGGCAGGGATCGGATGGCCCGGCGTATTTTTTCCTTCTGCAGAACCGTCTCCGGGCTTTCCACCCGGGCCGGTCTCTGCTCCAGCTCCTGTTCCGGGGAAGAACCGAAACGTCCGAGAAAGCGACGGTTCCGTTTGATCTGGTTCAGGCTGAGATTGATGGCGATGCGGGTCAGAAAAGTGCCCAGGGAGGATTCACCCCGGAAGCGGTCCATGAAGCGGTAGAAGGTGATGAACACTTCCTGTCCGACATCCTCGGCCTCGGCGGTGTCTCCCAGCATGCCTTTGACCGTGGAGGCGATTCGGCGCGAATGGGCATTGACGATGCGCTCGAAGGCGCTATGGTCACCTTTTCGCGCTGCGTTCAGCCAGGTCAGTTCCTCTTCGGGTGTCGGCATCGGTTTTCGGTTCAGTCTCCGAAATATAGACAACGATTATTATGCATCGGTTCCCGATAAGATAAAAGAGAGAGTCGAAGGTCGAAGGTCGGATGTCGAAGGTCGAAGGTCGGATCTCGTGTCATGGCTCTCGTTTTTCCCCGCCTTCTTGACTTTACCAGCGATCTTGCACTAATATTCTTTTTATTTCAAATTTTGGCCGAAGACCTGTCTTGTCAAATATTACGGGTTGTTGAATCGGTTCAGGAGGAATGCATGAGCGCCAGTGAATTGTTACGCAACGTTGCGGTTGTCGGACACGGACAGACCGGGAAAACCAGTCTGGTGTCCGCCTTCTTGTTCGATACAAAGGCAGTCAACCGCCTGGGAAAGGTTGACCAGGGCAACACGGTGACCGATTACGAAGAGGATGAGATCGAAAAAAAGATTTCCGTGCAGGCCGCCCTGGCCCACGCCGTTCATCGCAAGACCCGGCTGAACCTGGTGGACACCCCCGGATTCGCCAATTTCATCTGGGAGGCCCGGGTGGCCATCACCGCCGCCGATCTGGCTCTGAC
>CAYMND010000332.1:0-3739 GCA_964391685.1 uncultured Clostridia bacterium
TCCCCTTTGAAAAAAAACAGAACACCCAGCCAGTTCAGGATCTCGGCCTCCACCTGCGGGTTTTCTTGACTGCGGATCAGTACCAGCCCTTCGAAAAGCGCTTTTTCAGCCTCCGGATATTTCCCTTCCCGCGCTTTGGCCAGTCCGACCAAACCGAGAGCCAGGGCTTTTCGGCTGACGGTGGGAGGGTTTTCCATCCACACCAGAGCCTCCTCGGCCTTCTGAAGGCTCAATCCCGGATTGCGGTTGCGTTCGGCGTAGGCCCAGTCCACCAGTATCGATCCCCTTTCTGAATTCGACGCTTTTTTAAGCATCGATTCAAAATCCGGTACCGTTTGAGCCCCAATTCCACAGGTCAAAAAAAGGAGAACAACGCACCGAAACCGCAGCATTTCATCCCTCTCGAATCAGCAGTATGATTCTAAAAAATAACCAAACGACAGTCAAATCACTTACTTTTCCATTCCAGTAGGTAGATGTTCGATCAGGAAACAATGGTGGATTCTGGGATTTCTTTCGAAATCAAAGGGAATGGTCTGCCTGGTGATGTCCCGGACCCGGAAATCGATGATTACAGATTCATCCATTCGGAAGGAGTGCAGGTTGTTGGAAAAAATGAGCAGGCCGCCGGGATTGAGCAGATTCATGACGGAACGGATCAGCGCGGGGTGGTCCTCCTGTACCCTGAAGGCGGTTCCGTACGTCTTGGAATTGGAGAAAGTCGGAGGATCAAGGAAGATCAGATCGAAACCGCGTCGGCAGAAAGAGATCCAGTGAAGACAATTGTCGCGTACGAAACGATGAACGGGGCCATCGAAACCGTTCAGCTTCATATTGTCCCGGGCCCAATCGAGATAACTGTTGGAGGCATCCACCGTGGTGGTGGATCGGGCACCGCCGGCGGCGGCATAGACACTGGCCGTTCCGGTGTAGGCGAAAAGATTGAGAAAATCGGCTCCTTCCGCTTTTTCCCGGATTATCTGCCGTGTCAGGCGATGGTCCAGAAAAATGCCGCTGTCCAGATAATCACGAAAATTGACATAGAAGGAAAGTCCGCCCTCCCGGATCACGTGTCTCTCCTTGGAAGATTCCAGTCGGTTGTACTGGCTTTTCCCTTTTTTTCGGGAACGTTGCTTGAGGTAGATATTCTGTGCATCGACGTCCAGAAGCTCCGAGAGAGCGGAAAGCATTTCGCGCAACCGTCTTTCGGCCGTTTCCGGTTCGATGGTTCTGGGCGGAGCGTATTCGGAGACCACCAGGTACTTGTTTTCGTAAAAATCGACTGCCGCATTGTACTCGTGGAGGTCGGCGTCGTAAAGGCGGTAACAATCCACCCCCTGACGCTGCCGACGACGACGCCAGACCCGCAGGTTACGCCGGATACGGTTTTTGAACATTTCTATTCCGCAGGTGGTCGATGGCTCTGGGGCGGTGGTATTTTCTTCAATCATGGCTGCATTATGAGAAGATCGATGCACCATGTCAATCATCATCGGCAATAAAAAGGTTCCGCTGGAACAAAGCCTCGCTATTGCACAAAACAATCCATGATGGTACGGTACACATCATGAACGGAATCATCTGGAATCCCGACCCTGTCCTGCTCTGGATCGGCCCGCTGGCCATCCGCTACTACTCCCTGCTGATGACCGGAGGCATGCTCATCGGCTACCTGCACCTCGGGAAAAGGCTGCAGAAGGAAAAGATCGGTGCCGTCGATCGAGATCGTCTCTTCATCCAGCTCCTCTTCGGCATATTTGCCGGCGCACGATTGATTCACTGCTTCTTCTACGATCCCGGGTATTACCTGGGGCATCCCCTGGAAATCATTCTGCCTGTCGAGATCGGCCCAGACGGCATCCGTTTCACCGGATTCACCGGTCTGGCCAGTCACGGCGGTATTATCGGTCTGTTTGCGGCCGCATTCTGGTGGTGCCGGCGAATGCGGCGTCCCATGATCTGGCTGCTCGACCATCTGGCTTTTATCGCCCCGCTGATCGCCGCCATGATCCGCCTGGGCAACTTCTTCAATTCCGAAATCATCGGCACACCCAGTGATCTGCCATGGGCGGTCCGTTTCACGCTAATCGACAATACACCCCGTCATCCGGTCCAGCTCTACGAGAGTATCTTCTATCTGATTCTCTTTCTCATCCTGCTCAGCAGGAGTAATATCGGATTGCGCAGAAGAGGTCAGGCCACCGGTGTCGTTTTGACTTATATTTTTACAGTCCGGTTCCTGCTGGAGTTTTTCAAGACCCCCCAGGAAGAATATGTCAGCCAGTTGCCTCTGTCCATGGGGCAATTGCTCAGCATCCCTTTTCTGCTGATGGGTCTCTGGCTTTGGTTCCGCACCAAAACCGACCATACGGAGGAAACATGATCGGAATCATCCGCCGGATCACCCCGGCCATTCTTTTTCTTATTGTCCTTTTCAGTCCGCTTCTGGGTGTGGACAATTCTGCAAAGCCGCTGTTCGGCATCGTCATTCACGGTGGGGCCGGGGCCATCACGCCCGACAGCATGACCAAAGAGGAAGAGGCGGCTTATCGACATAAACTGGAAGAGGCTCTGAATGCCGGGTATGCGATACTGGAGCAGGGAGGAAACGCTCTGGACGCCGTCACCGCCGCTGTAACCGTCATGGAGGAATCTCCTCTTTTCAATGCCGGAAAAGGAGCCGTTTTCACCGCCGAGGGCGTCAACGAACTGGATTCGTCGATCATGGACGGCCGGA
Source organism: uncultured Clostridia bacterium (assembly GCA_964391685.1). Taxonomy (GTDB): domain Bacteria; phylum Acidobacteriota; class Aminicenantia; order UBA2199; family UBA2199; genus CAYMND01. The sequence continues at coordinate 2,738 of CAYMND010000332.1, forward strand.
CCCTGGGCGCCGGAGCCGTTACCGGCGTGACAACGGTAAAGAGCCCCATCGCCCTGGCCCGGGCGGTAATGGAGAAATCCGACCACGTTTTTCTGTCCGGCCCGGGCGCCGAATCGTTCGCCGGAGAGCAGGGACTCGAAATCGTCCCCCGAAGTTATTTCTTCACTGAAAAACGCTGGCAGCAGCTGCAGAAGATCCGTGAGAAGAAGAATCTCTCCCCGCTGAGCCGCTCGGGTACCGTCGGAGCCGCCGCCCTGGACAGGCAGGGAAACCTTGCCGCCGGTACTTCCACCGGAGGCATGACGTTCAAACGCTTCGGTCGCATCGGCGACAGCCCGATCATCGGAGCCGGTACCTACGCCAACAACCAAAGCTGCGCCATCTCGGCCACAGGCCACGGCGAATACTTCATTCGTCTGTCGGTGGCCCACGAAATTCATGCCCTGATGACCTACAGGGCCATGAGCCTGAAAGAAGCAGCAGATGATGTTATTCATCGCCAGCTGACCGCTCTGGGCGGCACCGGCGGCGTGGTGGCCATCGACCGGCATGGCAATATCGCCATGCCCTTCAACACCTCCGGCATGTTCCGCGGCTACCGGTTGAACGCTCGTACACCGGTCATTTCCATGTTCAAGGACAATTGATCCGGGAACGGAAATGAAGGGAGACCTGGCCGAACGGATCACTTCCTGGCTGGGTCAGTCGGAGTGCCGGGATTTTTTTGACGCCATCCGGCTTCCCCCGGAACCCAGCGTACGCATCAACACCCGCATCATCCCTCCGGCGAATCTGCCCTTCGGAGAAGCCGTCCCCTGGTGCCGGGAGGGATACCGCTGGGAGGGAACCGAACCCCCCTCCCGAAATCCCGCCTACCTGGGCGGCAGTTACTACATTCAAGAGGCCGGAGCCATGCTGGCCGTCTCGGCACTGGGGAAATGCCGCGACCTCCGCAGCGCCAGAATCATCGACCTGGCCGCCGCTCCCGGCGGCAAGAGCACC
>CAYMND010000333.1:0-3738 GCA_964391685.1 uncultured Clostridia bacterium
CGGTTCGCGGCAGAAGGTGATCGATATGGTGGTGCAGTTTCAGAAGCATCGCAACAATTCGGTCGTCCTGGTGTTCGATGGAGCCAGGGGAGAAGAGAATATTCCGCCTTCCGATGACGGCCGGTTCACTGTCCTTTTCCCGGATGATGGTGAGAGTGCGGACGATGTAATCGAGCGACTGATGAAGGATTATACCAATTGTCGTGACGTCGTTCTGGTCAGTTCTGACAAGAAGCTCAAAGATCTGGCCAGGGAGAGGGGGGGCAGAACCTTGAACGCGATTGAGTTCTACTTCGATTTGAAAAGGATCAACCGCATTCAGGATCGGCGACAGGAGAAGGAAAAACGCATCCACGGGGTGATCAGCGAGAACGAAGTGGATCAATGGATGAAGATTTTCAGTGACGACTGAATCACGGCCAAGCCCTATTCGGGGATCTGCCTTTCCAGAAAGAGCAGTGCCGCATTGAAGACTGCATTGTAGTCCTTGCTGAACCGGCGGTTGGTAATGACGTGGACACCTGCGTGGGGAAAGGCTTTTTGAGTCTTCATTTTGGCGGGGGTATTCAAATGCTCGAACATATCCAACATTGCTGGGACCGAAACCACCTCATCCCGGGGGAAGTAACCCATGAACACAGGGCAGTGTACCCTTGCAAAGGTTTCATGGGTCATGGCTTTTTCCAGCAGATGCTGCAGGGCGGCTACTGCTTCGAGCCGGTACCTGGAATACCAGTGTTTGAGGGCGACGGGATCCTTCTCACCGGTGTCCCGGTATTTTGAGCCGGTGAACAGCCGGGCGATCTGCAAACCCCAGGGTTGTGTCAATATCCAGGCTTTGGAGTCGGCCAGGCGGATGTTGGGGGAAAAAAGAAGCAGAGCGGAAACCTTTTCGGGGAATTCGGCCGCCAGCATCAAGGCCAGAGCCGCTCCCGTGGAAGTGCCGGCGATGATTACCCGCTCACCCAGTTTTTCTGTCAGGGCCAGGGCGTTCAAAGCCGAACGGTAAAGAGCGTCCGGGCGCAGATCCAGCATGGGTTCAGAAGACTCCACTCCGTGCGATGCCAGCCGGGGAAGGTACAGATTCATTCCCATCTTTTTACAGAGATCACGATGCAGCGGCTCTCCTTCATACCATGATGCGGAGAAACCGTGCAGATACAACATGGCCGAGCGGCTTCTGTTCCTCTTCTGGGGGTTATACCAGATGATGCGGCTGCTGTTGTCTTTCCTGAGTCTGATTCCGGCATCGTTGAGGGCTGCAGCCTCTTCCAGGTCCGCAGCTGTCTCCGGTATTGAGGGCCAGCTGTGATCGAGGACGAACTCTTCGGGCCGGGGGCCGATGAGGAAGATGATAATGGCCAGCAGAAAAAAAATACTGCAGCGAAAGCTTTTCTTTTTGAGCAGAAAACCGAATCGCGAACTCATGAAAAGAGTATAACCGAATTCAGTTGCAGCCGGAACAGTGCGCTTGCCTTTCGATTCTGAATTCGGATAAGATGAAGCCATGATAGAATGGATCTGGAAATCATTCGATGAATTGAGCCTTGAGGAACTGTATGCCCTTCTAACTCTCAGGGCCGAGGTGTTTGTGGTCGAACAGAATTGCCCGTACCAGGACCCGGATGGTCTGGACATCGATTCAAGGCATCTGTTGGGAAGAGAAGAGGGATGTATGATGGCGTATTGTCGGCTGGTTGCACCGGGAAAGCGGTTCAGCGGACCTTCCATCGGCAGGGTGGTTGCTGCCCGGGAAGCTCGGGGAAAAGGACTCGCCCACGAAATGATGAAGCGAGCCGTAGCCGAATGCCGGCGTCTTTATCCCGCTCAGGTCATTTCCTTGTCGGCTCAGGAGCATCTTCACGATTTTTACGCTGCTCACGGATTTCGTTCGGAAGGACGGGGCTACATGGAGGACGGCATTCCCCATCTGCACATGATTCTATCACCGGCGATCTGATCCGTTATGACCGTCAGTCCTCCTCCTCTGCTGCTGATCGATTTTGACGGCACCATCACCTGCAGAGACAGTGAAGTATATGTGGCCCAGCAAATCCTGGACGAATCCGGACAGCTCAGGTTGGCGGATCTGGTGGAAGAATACGAACATTTGGAAATCACTCTGGAAAAATATTATGAACGATATTTTTCCTTGATGGATCTTCCTGAGAATCATTGGCATGACCTGGCTGAAAAAGTTCCGATAAGAGAAGATTTCTCGCATTTCATCAGTCGTTGCAGCGAGAAAAAAGTTGAAATGAAGATCCTTTCGGAAGGACTGGATCTGTTTATCGAGCCGCTGCTCCACCGTATGGCTGTCAGAGATCTGCCGTATTCCTGTAATCGGATCGTCTGGGAAGGCAACCGACCTACACTGCTGCCTGCCGTTGATGCCGTCGCTTGTGAACGATGCTTGAACTGCAAGGGAGCCCATGCCCGACGGTTTCGTTCCCAGGGGCGAAAAGTGGGTTTGATCGGAAACGGAGCATCGGATCTTTGTGCCGCCCGAGAGGTGGATGTTGTCTTCGCACGCGATCACCTGGCGCGTCTCTGCCGCAAAGAGAGGATCCCCTTTTACCCATGGGATCATTTTCGAGATATCGATCTGGATCTTCTGATTTCTTCACTAGACAGCTCATTCGTTGAATGACTGTCAATCAGAACCGTGCCATATCGGGGCGTGTTGAAACGCCCCGATATGCGCTTTCAGAAGACTACTCGAGTCGGGAGGGAAATCCGTTCATCTTGTTGTTTTATTGCTGTTTGAATTTCTTCAGGAGATCTTCTACGGCACTGCGGTGGACAGTGAACCCCATCCACTTCAGCTTGATATAATCTTCGCGAATGAACCGGTATCCCACAGGCTCTGTGTTCCGGGCACCCGAACCAGAATCCTTGATGATAAACCACCAATCTCCGTTGTCGATGGTATATCCGACGATGTGGATGCCATGATCGTCTGTTGTGGTCCGGTTGCTGAAACGGAACTGCCGGGCGTTTTCATCGATGTACTCACGGGGGATGTCGAATGTGGGAATGACACCCACTTTCAGGTCGGAATTGTAGCCGGGCTCCGATACGTCACCACCGATGGAGACGGTGTAGCCGGTCTTGACTGCGTTTTTCAGACATTCCATGAAGGTATCCAATGGTACGTTGTAATAGCTTTGGTCATGCCACCAGTTGTCGGGTACTTCGTATTCCACCTGCTGCCAGTATGGCTGCTGCATGTAGGACATGATTTCAACATAATCGTCCGATTTCATTTTGAGATACTTGTCTCGAAATGTGATCGGGGTGTATTCCTTGCCTTGATAGATGAACTTCTCGGGTGGTATGCCCAGGTGGTGATTCAGGATGGCCTTGACGCTTTCCCGTACGAAGGTGTTGTTCCAATTGCCGCTGGACTTGATTCCCTTGAGGAAGCTGTCCAACTCGTTAAAGAGTGTCTGATGATCATGGTAGGGCTGTCCTTTCTTCAGGCCGTTGTAGACTTCGTAGGGAACTATACCATGGTCACCGATCTGACGGGTGACCGAGTTGCCTTCAGCGCCTTCGGCGAAGTAGGAATTCCCTCTCATATCGACGAAGCGATCTGCCTTGTCGAGGTATTCCTGGTAAACCACGAAAGCTTGGGAGAGCTTGACCTGTATGTGATGTTGTCGATGGATGTCGGATTCCAGGAATGACAGAGTAGAAAAAGCCCAGCAGGTGTTCGTCCTACCCTGTGATTCAACG
>CAYMND010000334.1:0-3733 GCA_964391685.1 uncultured Clostridia bacterium
TTTTTCCATGCCCCATACCCTGGTCCTCATCTACGCCCTGCTGGTCCTGGTCTGGATCGCCGCCTGGCTGGTGCCCTCTGGCGCCTTCGAACGCCAGACGGTCACTGTGGCCGGCAGCGAACGCAGCCTCACCGTTCCGGGAACCTACCGCCAGATCGAGAAACCCCCGGTTTCCCCCTTCCTGCTGCTCACCGCGCCATTGAAGGGCTTCGTGGATGCCGCGCCCATCATCATCTTCCTGTTCACTGTGGGCGGTGCCTTTGCCGTACTGACGGCCACCGGCACCGTGGATCTCAGTATCCGGCGCCTGGCCTCCTTCTTCGGTCGCAAGCCGGCCCTGGCCCCTTGGCTGATTCCGGTGATGATGGTCATCTTCTCCCTGGCCGGATCGGTGTTCGGCATGTCGGAGGAGACCATTCCCTTCATTGTGGTCTTCATCCCCCTGTCCATCGGTCTCGGCTACGATTCCATCGTCGGCCTGTCCATCCCTTTTCTCGGCGCCGCCGCCGGTTTCGCCGCCGCATTCTTCAATCCCTTCACCGTGGGCATCGCCCAGGGAATCGCCGGACTGCCCCTCTACTCCGGACTGGCCTACCGCATCGTGGCCTGGGTGCTGGGCACCGGGGTCATGATTACCTTTGTCATGATCTACGCCCGGAAAATCAAACGTGATCCCCGTCTCAGCCCGGTGTACGAGCACGACGAATTCTGGCGCAAGCGGGCCGAGGAGAGCGGGGAGAAGAGCGGTCAGTGGAACGGGCGCCACCGGCTGGTGCTGCTGGTCCTGGCTCTGGGGGTGGCGGCGTTGATTTTCGGTATCCTGCGCTACCAGTGGTACATCGAGGAAATCGCCGCTCTGTTCCTGGCCCTGGGACTGCTGTGCGGCCTGGTGGGGCGGGTGGGCATGAACGAGACGGCCCGACAATTTGTGGCCGGAGCCAGGGACATGATCGGAGTGGCCCTGATCATCGCCTGCGCCCGGGGCGTGCTGATCATCGCCAACGAGGCCCGGATCCTGGATACGGTGCTGGAATCCACCGCCGGCCTGATTTCCGTTTTCCCCAAGGCCCTGGCTGCCCAGATCATGTTTCTCACCCAGTCCATGATCAACTTCTTCATCCATTCCGGTACCGCCCAGGCGGCGTTGACCATGCCGGTCATGGCTCCCCTGGGAGACCTGGTGGGGGTGTCGCGCCAGACTTCGGTGCTGGCCTTCCAGCTCTGCGAATTCATCCTGCCCATCCTGCCCACGTCGGCGGTGACCATGGGGGTTTTGGGCATGGCCCGCATCTCCTGGAGCACCTGGGCCCGATGGTTTTTCCCCCTGATGCTGATCCTGGTGGGACTCAGTGTGCTGCTGCTTCTGCCTCCGGTGCTCCTGTTCAACTGGGGACCTTTCTGAGGCGACTCAAATTGACCGGAAGGGGATCGTCTGCTATCATCAGAGCCTGCCTCCGGCGCTGATCCGCCCGGTGGAAGGATACGGAGACAAGACGAAATGCTGGCCATTGAAGATGCCCTGAAGGCCCTGGAAGTGATCGAGGGAAGAAGGACCACCGAAACGATCCCCCTGCTCGATTCCCTGGGAAGAATCACCGCCGCACCGGTCCGTTCCAGAGTGGATCACCCGCCCTTCGACAAGTCGGCCATGGACGGTTACGCCGTCGCCGGAGACGATCCGGACCGGGAATGGACGGTGCAGGAGACCCTCGCCGCCGGCGGGACGCCGCGAAAACCGGTGACCCGGGGAACCTGCAGCAAGATCATGACCGGAGCCATGCTGCCTCCGGGTGCCGATACCGTGGTCATGGTGGAGGACACCGAGACCGAGGGTGACAGAGTCCGACTGATCCGCGGCGAGATCAGAAAGGGAGACCATATCTGCCCCCGGGGCGAGGACGCCCGGGCTGGGGCCCTGGTAGCCGAAGCGGGCCGCCGGATCACGCCTCAGCTGATGGGCAGCCTGGCCGCCTGCGGTCACGACCGGGTGGAGGTGTTCACCCTGCCGCGGTTGGCCGTTCTGACCACGGGGGATGAAATCGTACTGCCGGGAAAGGAGCTGCGGCCCGGGCAGATCTACAACAGCAACGGCTTTTCCCTCTACGGCCAGTACCGGGCCATGGGCATGGAAGTCCGCTTCGGCGGCGGCGCCCCCGACACCCTGGCGGGCCTGAAAGAACGGATCGGAACACTGCTCCGGGATCACGACGTACTGGTCATCTCCGGAGGTGTCTCCATGGGGGATTTCGATTTCGTACCCCGGGCCGTCGAAGAACTCGGTGGCCGGGTGCATTTCGACAAGGTGGCCGTGAAGCCGGGAAAGCCCACCCTGTTCGCCACCCTGGGTGAAAAGTTGATCTTCGGTCTGCCCGGCAATCCGGTGTCCACATTCATCATCACCGAGATCCTGGTCAAGCCGGCGCTGAACCGGCTGATGAACTGTGTCGAGCCGCCCTTGGAGACGGTGGGCCGGCTCGCCGCCCAGGTCAGTCGGCGGAAAACGGAGCGTACCGAGTTCCGGCCGGTGCATTGCTGCGGCGATCGGGTGGAACCGGTGGAATATCACGGGTCGGCTCACCTGCTGGCTCTGCCCCGGGCCAACGGCCTGATCCGCATCGAGCGGGGAGTCGCCCGCCTGGATGCAGGGAGTGAGGTCCGTGTTCGACTCCTATAACCGGCGTATCGAATATCTTCGTGTTTCGGTCACCGACCGCTGCAACCTCCGCTGCCGGTACTGCATGCCCGAGGAGGGCGTCTGCAAGAAGCTGCACCGGGACATCATCTCCTACGAACTGATTGAGCGGACTGTGGCGGAGGCCGTCACGCTGGGGATCACCAAGATCCGCATCACCGGAGGAGAGCCGTTGGTCCGCAAGGGAATCGTCGGCCTGGTGGAAAGGCTGGCCGGTATCGAAGGACTGAGAGAACTGACCATGACCAGCAACGGGACCCTGCTGTCCGATTTCGCCGACCGGCTCAAACGGGCCGGACTGGACCGCGTCAACGTCTCTCTCGACACCCTGGATTCGGAAAAGTTCCGCTGGCTGACCCGGGGCGGAGATATCGGAACGGTTTTACGAGGACTCGACAGCCTGCGGCAGGCCGGATTCGAGCATACCAAGATCAATATGGTGCTGCTGTCCGGTTTCAACACCGACGAAGTGGAGAACATGCAGGCATTCTGCCGCCGGGAAGGGTTCCAATTGCAGCGCATTCACCAATACCATCTGGCCAATTACCGGAGCATCGATTTTTCCGCTGCCGCGGAACGGCCGACTCCCTGCAGCCTGTGCAACCGCATTCGGCTTACCGCCGACGGCATGATCAAGCCGTGTCTCTTTTCCGATATCGAACTGCCCCTGGATCCGGGGAACATCCGGGAATCCCTGCTGCGGGCGGTGGCTGAGAAACCCCCCAGGGGGTGTGCCAACACCTCCCGGGAAAACTGGCAGATAGGAGGTTGATCATGGAGCTTTCTCATCTGGATAAAAAGGGACGGGCCCACATGGTGGATGTGGGCGGAAAAGAGGTCATCCTGCGGACGGCCCGGGCCGAGGGCTTTATCCGTCTGGCCGACAGCACTCTGGAACTGATTCGAACCGACCGGATGAACAAGGGGGATGTTTTCTCCGTGGCCCGCATCGCCGGCATCATGGCCGCCAAGGAGACTTCCCGCCTGATTCCCCTCTGTCATCCACTGCCAATCGAGCAGGTGGCAATCGAATTCTTCATG
>CAYMND010000335.1:0-3709 GCA_964391685.1 uncultured Clostridia bacterium
CGGCCGTGACTGATTCCCTGAACGCTGTCGTGAAAAAGATGCTCAACCCCGACTTGAAACAGCGATACAGTTGTGTTTCGGATGTCATTGGTGATCTGAACATGGCCCTCAGCAAGCGGGTTGACCACGAGGTTGAACTGAAAACGATCCAGTCGAGAATACAGGCTCGAAACGAAAGAACCGACTACGTATGCTGGAACTGCCGCAAGGTAATGCCCCGAAAAAGCAAGAGATGCTTGTATTGCGGGAGTATCATAGAGTAATCATTCGGAGTCTACGACCGACAACCGAAGCATATTGGTGGCGCCTCTCATCATGGTCATGCCGGCTATTGTCACAATCAGGTTTCCTGCTTTGACTTTTTTCTCCCGGATCAGAGTCTCTTCTCCTTTCCGGATCATTTCATCTGTATGTTGAATGAAAACCGTCCACAGCGGGGTTATTCCTCGATATGCAGCCATTCGTCTGACTGCTTGCTGATTTGGAGAAAAAGCGTATACCGGGCATCTCGGATGGTATTTCGAGAGAAATAGCGCGGTTTGTCCGCTCATGGTAAAGAGCATTATACAGGTGGCGTTCAGATCGGAAGCCAGAGATGTGGCCTGTTTGACGATTGCTTCGGTATTGGACAGCTCGATTTGTTTGCCGTATGGGGGTAAACAGAGTGAACATAAATTCTTTTCCGTAACTCTGGAAATCCTCGACATGGTTGCGACGGATTTCAGGGGAAATTTTCCGGCCGCTGTTTCAGCGGAAAGCATGATGAGGTCCGTTCCATCGATGATGGCGTTTGCAATGTCAGTGCTCTCGGCTCGGGTTGGCGTCGGAGAAGTGATCATGGATTCCAGCATCTGGGTGGCGGTAATGACCAGTCGGTTTTTCCTGCTGGCCGCTAGGATCAGTTTCTTTTGCAGTATCGGAACTTCTTCTGTGGAAACCTCGACACCCAGATCGCCCCGGGCGACCATGATGCCGTCGAATGCATTCAATATCTCGTCAATGTTCTTCAGTGCTTTTTTTCTTTCTATTTTGGCAATTACGGGTTTGTCAATGCCGACTTCTTCCATGATGGTTCGAAGGGGGAGGATGTCTTCCGCCTGTTCGACAAAGCTCAAGGCAATCCAATCAACATCATTTTTCAGCCCCCACAACAGGTCCTGCTTGTCCTTTTCCGTAAAAGGAGTGATGCGGTGCCGGCTGTCCGGGAGATTTATCCCTTTTCGGGATAAAATGGTTCCAGCGGTCAGGGCTTTGCAGCGAACAGAAGTCGGCTTGCTGGAGAGTACTCGAAAAGGAATTCGTCCGTCATCAATTTTCAGACTATCGCCACTTGAAACCAGCTTGTAAAAACTCGGGAAGGAACAGGAAAGGACGCTTTTCTCCAAAGCATCTCCAAGTTTTATCTCGATTATACCTCCTCGCTTCACCGGTATCGGAGCTTCCAGCTGATTCAATCTGATTTTGGGTCCGCACAGATCCTGCAGAACGGAAACCGGTTTTTTTTCTTCATGAGAGATTTTTCTGATTTTTTGTAAGGATTCTTCATGTTCTGAATGACTACCGTGAGAAAAATTCAGACGAAATACGGACACACCGGTTCGAATCATATTCCGAATAATTGCAGAGGATGAAGATGCAGGTCCGATTGTGGCAATAATCTTTGTGCTTGGCTCCTTCATGAGCTGTCTCTATCTGATGACAAGATAAATATTGGTGTTGCCCCATCTGATACCAAGATCGACGAGAGCAAAACGAACTTCAACGGTTTTTTGGGAAGGGAAATAGTCGGTTATTTCGATGGAATCTCGGCAATGTGTTTCCGAGATGACAGTGGTTTCCGGTAGGACCGGTGCGCTGAGTCCGGATATGTCATTGCCCGATATGGTCAGAATATTATCTGCGGCCCAGGGTGAGAGATTGTCGGCGTCTCCGGACAGATAGAATTTTTGATTTTCCAGTCGGGTAATGGTGATACTTTTTTTATTGTATGCCCATCGGTAATTTATGGATTCGGCTTCCGGCGAGCTGGCTCTTATTTTTAAAGGAGCTGCCGGAAAAAGGAGAACGGAATTGCTGATATCATTTTTTTTTTTGTCTTTCGCGGAATTCAGGATCTTGTATCGTTTAATCTGATTGTCTCTCACTACCAAAAGAATCCCGTCGGTTGCAGTGCCTCGGAGCAATTGCTCTTTGTAGGCCATAAGGGCGGAATCTGATTGAATCGCAACATTGTTCAAGTGAGTGATCGTATCGCCGATTTTCAAACCCGCATTTTGCAGCGGACCTTCACTCAAGCGCGTGATCACCAGTCCTGTTCTGTCAATTACCCAGTTTACGCCAAACCTGTTTTCTCCGGCCAAATCGACTGTTCCGTCAAAACCTGCTTCCGCTGTGTCATCCGATTGATGCTGAAGTTGTTCCAATGAAGTGTCTCCGGGGACTGTGGTGTCGGTAACATGCACTTCTTCCATGGATTCTTCGGGTTTCTCCTGCTCAATGAATGGTGTTTGGGCTTCTTTCGTCTGTTCGGTTCTCGTTTCTTGTTGATGGCCTCCACTTGAAGGAGTGCTGCTTTCCGTGGTCGAATTGCTTTCCGTGTGATCGACGCTTCGATTGTCGGCGGGACGTAAAGTAATAAAAAGTACCATTGCCAGCACGCATCCGCTGATGGAAAAGGAGAGGATACGGAAGGCCTTGCTTTTTTTTGTTCCCTCTCTGTGCACAAAAAAATGGTTTTCCTCGTTTTGGATTTGTTTGAAATTGTGGCCGCAATTTCTGCAGTGATAATGATTGTAGCTTTTCGTAAAACGAGAAAAAAAAGAATTATAAATTTTCGGAGGTGTACTGGCGATTGAATACGACCTGCATTTGGGGCATCGTGTAAATTTTTCTTCTAAGCCATCCATGAATTTTTTGCCATTTCCATATTTTTTCTTATCTATATTATTATTATATAAGTGACGGAAAAACAACTTTAACCGATCAGTTGTCCATTGATTCAATCCGTTTTGTTTCAATGGTATAATAAGTTCATTGAAAAACGTACAATACGAATCTTTGTTCGCCCAGTTCAAACAACTGCCGAATCTTTTGAGTTTTTTACGTTTGATTCTTGTGCCGGTGATTTGTCTCTTCATTATCAACGGAAATGACAAAACGTATCCCTACTTGTTGTTTCTTTTCTTTTTCTCTGTATTATTGGATTTTTTTGACGGATTCCTGGCAAGAAAACTATCCAAAATTACCAATCTGGGCAAAATACTCGATCCATTGGCTGATAAAATGCTTGGACTGACTGTAATGATCAGTTTGGTGATCAGATCCGATTTTCCGATATGGCTTGTTATTCTGGTCGGTATCCGCGATCTGGTGATCATTGTGTTCAGCTTTGTTCTCTTGAAGCTGCAAGGTGAACCGAAAACTTCCATTCCTGTCGGTAAGGTGGCTTTTGGTTTGTTAAGCTTGCTGTTATTGATTCACCTGATCGCTCTGCATCCCGGCGTTTCTCTGTTGCCGATCAAGAGATTCATGGCCGTATTGTGTTCTGTATTCGTGCTCTGGTCTTTTCTGGAATACTGTTTTGTCTTCGTCAGGGTGGAGTCTCATGAAGAATGAAGCGACAGTTCTGATTGTTGATGATGAATCGGATGTGAGAGAACTGCTCGGGGATATTTTACGTCAGGAAGGGGTGACTCCCGTCTACGCTTCT
>CAYMND010000336.1:0-3700 GCA_964391685.1 uncultured Clostridia bacterium
AGACGGTTGCGGATTCCCTGGAGACTGGTTCGGTTCAAAGTTTCACCTCAAGACGGGATTGTAGGACAAGCGACTGACTTTTGTCAAAGTTTGACAGGGCGGCTGAAATCCGCTATGGTTTAGCCTAATTTAAATGAGGAGTATGGTATGTCCGACCCGTTTCACCGTAAAGTTGCCATTAAATACAACGACACTTCTCTCAAGGAGTTCTGTGCCATCTGCGGAGAGATCACCCATCCGGAAATTCCTCTGGACCTGTTTCTGAATGAGAATATGAAACCGGTCTGCGCCCGTTGCGGTATGAAATATGCTCCTGAAATGATCCGACTTCTGGCCCACTATTACGAAAATCGCTGAACCGGTTACGCCTCTTCCCGGATTTTTTTCAGTTTGCTGTTCAGGGTCTGGCGGGTGATGCCCAGAAGTCGGGCGGCGATACCCTGATTGTCCTTGGCCCGCTGCATGGCTTCCAGGATCAGACGCGTCTCGGCCTCCTTGACGGTGGGAAGCCTTTCGCATTCACAGAACAGGGCTTGTTCCGGTTTTCCGACCTCAATTTCCGTGGCAGCGGCCTGATGATCTCTGTTTCGGTCCAAGGCCTCCCGGAAGGCGTCCAGGGACATGACTCCGCTCCGGTGACGGCTGACGGCATCGAATACCATGGAGCGCAGTTCCCTGATGTTGCCCGGGAAATGATAGGTTCCCAGTAGGGTGAACAGTTCTCCCGGAACAGTGGGGACGGGCCGGTTCATATCCTCAGCGGCTTTCCGGATGAAAAAATCCACCAGGAGCGGAATGTCTTCACGTCTTTGTGCCAGTGAAGGAAGACTGACATGGTGAACGGAAAGCCGATAGAAGAGATCGCGGCGGAATCTGCCGGACTCCATCCGTTTGCGCAGGTCCTGGTTGGTGGCCACTACGATGCGGGCTTCCGAACGCCGGGGGAGGTCGGATCCCAGGGGGTAGTATTCATGTTCCTGGATCAGGCGCAGCAGTTTAACCTGGGACTGCGGACTGAGGTCCCCGACCTCGTCAAGAAACAATATTCCGTTTTTTGCCTGTTCCACCAGGCCTTCGCGGTTCTGTACCGCATCGGTGAAGGCTCCTCTGCGATGACCGAACAGGGTGTCGGAAAAGACCTGATCGTCGAGTCCGGCAACGTTGACCGCGATGAAAGGGCCTCCGTACAGGGCGTGGGCGGACCGGGCCAGCAGCTCTTTTCCGGTTCCGGTGGCACCGGTGATCAGTATGGGTTCGCGACTCATGGACACGGCTTCGATATATCGGAAAATGGCACACATTCGCGGGTTCGGGTGGTGATGGCATCGAAGGCTTCGGGATGTTCCAGTGCGGCGCCCATCAGGAGTTGCTGCTTGAGCTGATGATTCTGGCGCTTGAGTTCGCGCATTTCCACCACATGGGTCACCGAGGCTCCCAGGCGGCTTCGTTCCACCGGCTTCAGCAGATAGTCCACCGCTCCCAGCTTCATGCATTCCACGGCGATCTTGACATCGTTTAGCCCCGTGGCCACGATGACCGGGATTTCCGGGTGTGACTCACTCATCAATTTCAGAATCTCCGTTCCGGAGACATGGGGCATGGTCAGATCCAGAATCAGCATTTCCACTTTCTGCTTTTCCAGCAGGGGGAGGACCTCCCGACTGTCCTGGATACAGATGACATGGTTCCAGCCGTGACTGTTGAGGGCCAGCTCGAAACTCTTCAGGGCCGATGCCTCATCGTCCACGATGACGATGGGCAACAGGGGAGTGTTACTCAACATGATCGGCCTCCTTGTAGCCGGCTGTTTCCTGTACCGGTATCAGGACCGTGATCCGGGTGCCTTTCCCCGGCTCGGATTCGATCTGCAGGTTCCCACCATGGTCTTTGACCAGACTGAGTGAAACCGAAAGTCCCAGACCCGTTCCGCCGCGATCCCGTTTGGTGGTGAAAAACGGATTCATGATCTGATGCATGTTTTCCGGCGGGATACCGACCCCTTCGTCCGCCACTTCGATAACCGCCATTCCGCAATCCGGGAAGTATCCGGTGCTGACTGCAATGCTTTCGGAACGGCTGCTCAGGGCGTGACAGGCATTCTGCAGCAGGTTGACCACAACCTGTTCAAGTCGTCGAAAATTTCCATAAACCCCAGGGACGTTGTCACCGTAGCGGATGCTGAAGAAATCGGTGGATTTCATGATCTGGTTGGAAATCAGCTTCACCGCGGAACGCACCACATCGTTGATCACCACGCCCGCGCTCATGTCCGTACTGCCGGGACGGGCGAAGTCCTTGAGGTCCTCCACGATGTTCTTGATGCGCCAGGCACCGTCTTCTATATCTTCCATCACTGAAGCGATGGATTCTTTCAGCCGGTCATAGGGCATGCCGGCGATCTGGAAGTCCCCGTTCTGTTCCCGATAGTCGTTGAAGATGGGTTGTGCATCCCTCCAGGCTTCAGCCAGAATCGACACGTTCAACAGGATGGTGTTGTTGGGATTGTTGATTTCATGGGCCACACCGGAAACGAGGGTCCCCAGGGCGGCCAGCTTGTCGGTCTGGATCAGCTGTTCGCGGTTGCGCCGTTCGGTCTCTTCGGCTTGTTTGCGCAGGGTGATGTCGCGAACGAAGATGAAGTCCACCGGCCGGTCATTGTAGTCGATCAACCCGGCGTTCAGCTCCACCGGCAGTTCCTCTCCGGTACGTTTCCGCAACCTGGTTTCGAAGATGGCGTTGCGTTGAGGTCCCTGCAGCCGTAAAGAGTAACTGCTCATGACAACCGCCCTCTGGTCCGGGACGACGATGAGGGAGAGGTCGAGATTGATCAGATCCTGCCAGGAGTAGAAGAGCATTTCCAGAATCTTTTCGTTGGCGAAAACGATGCGTCCTCCCTCCACCATCAGAATGCCGTCGCTGGCCCGTTCGATCAGGCTCCGGTATTTGGCTTCGCTCTCGCGCAGAGCGGTGGCGACTTTTTCGGTGGCATCGAATTGCTGCTGCAGTTTCTGATGGGCAATCTCCAGCTCCAGAGTCCGGGACTTGACCTTCAGATCCAGTTCATCCCGGCTTCGTCGCAGTTCCTGGCGTGAACGGATGCGCAGGGTGATATCCCGGACAAATCCCATGATGGCCAGTTCTTCCCGACTCTCGATGAGAAAGAGTCGGAACTCCAAATGTGTTTTTTCACCCGTGGGCTTGAGGATGGATGTCTCCAGCATGCGATACTTGTCGTGCAGCACATCCCGTAATAGGGCCGGATAGTCGTTGGCGATGCTGTCTCCGATGATATGGGCGGCGGATTTTCCGATCACCTGATGGTGGGGAAGCTGCAGGATGGAGAGGAATTTCCGGTTCACCTGGGAAAACTCGCCGGGTTGCCCCAGGCGATCCAGGCCGTGGATGAAGATGCCGTCGTTTCCGCGGTTGAAAATCAGCTGGAAACGGGTTCTGCTTCGGCGCAGTTCCTCCATGGCCTGGGAGAGTCTGAAGACATCCAGATAACCGACGGTCAATAGAAGGATGACCAGGAGGATGACCCCGAGAACCAGGAAAAGGTTGCGGTTGTAGATGGCTCCCTGGATGAGTTCGGATTCGTTGATCATGGAGTGGACGATCCAGCCCGACTGGCTCGACTGGCAATAGGCCATGAACTTGATATGGCCGCGGAACCAGTAGCGCTGAAAACCGTTTTTTTCCC